>JASLHP010000261.1 GCA_030149625.1 Solirubrobacteraceae bacterium | reverse complement strand
GTCGCGGCCGTGAAGGCAGCGACGACCGCTGGGTCGTAGTGACCCGAGGGGTAGCAGAACCAGTCCACCGGCACGTGGTAGCGCTGCCGCAGCGTTTGGCGGGCGACCGCGACCTGGTAGTGCAGCTGCTCGGCGTCCAGCGCGATCAGGTCGGCGTGACTGATGCCCTGTGTGTCGAGCTCCCAGCCGGCGGCCAGCAGTCCGCGGATCTGTGCCGGCCCGAGCCCGCCCTGCGAGGGCGGCAGGCCACTCAGCTGCAGGTTCTCATCGCCAACCCAGCCGAGACGGCGCATGACCGGCAGCGCCTGTGTGTACTGCGAGTTATAGCCGTTGTCGAAACTGACGACGATCGGCTTGCCGGGTCCGAGCGGCACGCCTCGGCGCCAGTATTCCTCGACCTGATCGAGCGTCACCGCGTGCCAGCCCGCCTGCTTGAGCGCCTGCATCTGTTCGGCGAACTCGCGGGGTTCCACGTACAGGCCGGGGAAGGCGGCGCCAGCGGGAGGGGCTGCGATCACGTGATACATGAGGATCGGCACGGGATCGGTTCCCGGCGGGCCTATGTGCTTGCCGACGGCCCCTGTCGCGGAGCTCGCGGAGCGGTTCGCGCTGGCCGCCTGAGCGCTCCTCGCGGGCGCCGCGGCGCGCCCCGCGGTCGAGCTCCCGCCGGAGCCACTCACGAGCAGGACGAGCGCGGCGATGATCGCGACTACGGTGGCGAGCAGGCCGATGGCGACGCGGCGGCGGCGGCGAATGGCCCGCCGTCGCTGCTCACGACGCGCACGCAGATGCTCGGTATCCATCACGCGGATGCTCGATATCCGTCAGTCACCATCCAAACTCGACGGTAGCGTTTGGCCCGGCGGCGGCGGATCGTCGCGTAGCAGCTGCGGCACGGTCACGAGTCGATAGCCGCTGGCACGCAGCCGGCGGATGATCGTCGGTAGCGCGGCGATCGTCTGTGCACGTGTGCCGCCGGCATCGTGCATGAGGATGATCGCGCCTGGCCGCGCGCCCGCGAGCGCCCGCTGCACGATCGTCGAGACGCCCGGCTGCAGATAATCGTCGGTGTCCACCGACCACAGCACCATCAGCAGATGCAGCGAATGCAGCTCGCGCAGCGTGGTCTTGTCGTAGGAGCCGTATGGCGGCCTGAACAGCACCGGCCGGGGACCGCCCAACAGCTCGATCCGCGCGATCTGTTCGAACAGCTCTTCGCGTTGCTGGTGCGCCGAGAGTCTGGCCATTTCGGGATGAGTCTCGGTGTGGTCGCCGATCACGTCGCCGTCGCGCAACTCGCGCAGCGTCGAGGCGCTGAAGTAGCGCAGCATCGCGCCGATCTCAAAGAACGTCGCGTGCACACGCGTGCGCTCGAGCACATCCAGCACGCCGGGTGTGTACGGGCCCGGACCGTCGTCAAACGTCAAGGCGATGTCGCGCGCGCGTTCGCTGCCTTCTTTGACGAACGGTGTGTACCGCAATACCGACGCCACCGTCGCGTCCTGATCGTTTTCGGGAGTCGGCCGCAGTGACGGCCCGCTGCGCAGCAGTTTGCGCGGTGTGCGGCCGGGTGGCGGCGTGCGCGTGTGATGCGAGCCTGAGGCCTCGGCGGCGATCAGCGCCAGCGCCGCGGCGATCACGACCAGTGCGGCTGCACGGCGGCGGCGGATCTGCGCGCGACGCCGGCTCACGGTTCGGGCCCCACCTGCTCGACGAATGCCGCGAGCGCGGCCACCTGCCGTGGATGGCTCGCGAGGCGCAGGCGCGCCAGCGCGGCCAGCATCGGCGCTGGGTCATACCCCCGCAGCTCGTTGGCGCGCGGATCGAGCAGGCCTTCGCGGACGAAGCGTTCGTCGACCAGCACGCTGCGCCCGTCGGCGAGCGTCATACGGTGACCGGCAAAGCCGGAAAAGCTCGGCGCGTCCGCATCTGCGCCACCGCTCAGGTGGCAGGCGGAGCAGCCGTCCGCGACGATCAGCGGAGCACCCTGCTCGATCAGCTTCTGCTCGGGCGTAAATGGTTCGGTGACGTATGCCGGCACGCTCGCGGTGCGCGCGTCTCCTGCGCTCGATGCGGCGCCCGAGCCGCAGCCCGCGAGCGCCGCGAGGAGGCCGACGCACAGACCCGCGATCAGGACGTTGGGCGCGGTCATCGCCATCGCAGGCTACGCCATGCTGAAATCGGGGCAGCGACATCCCGGCGCTATCCTGAGTTGGAGCCTTCGAGGATGAGCACGAGCCAGATCGCAGAGCCCAAGACTGCCTCAGACGCGTCCGGCGGCTGTCGTGAGACTCTGGAACTCGACGTAACCGGCATGACATGCGGTTCCTGCGCGGCGCGCGTGCAGCGCACGCTCTCGCGCCAGCCAGGTGTGAGCGAGGCGCTGGTCAACTACGCGACCGGGCGGGCCACGGTCGAGCTCGATCCTGGTGCGCTGGGCGCCGAGCAGCTCGTCGCGGCCGTGCAGAGCGTCGGCTACGGCGCCGCGCCGGCGGCCGCGAGCGCGAGCGAACAGGCACACATGTTCGCGGAGCTCGAGCATGGAGAGACACGTGAGCAGGCCAGCCTGCTGCGGCGGATCGCGCTGGCAGTGCCGCTCGCGACGGCGATCGCGGCGCTCACCTATTCCCAGCCGCACGATCGGACGGCTCGGTGGGTCGTAGCCGCGCTGGCGGTGCCCGTGCAGTTCTGGTGCGGGCTGCCGTTCTTGAGCTCGGCTTGGACGCGCGCCCGCGTGCGCGCCACCAACATGGAAACGCTGATCGCGCTGTCGACGCTCGCGGCGTTCGTGTACTCGACCGTGATGCTGCTTACCGCCGACACGGTCTACGAGCACGGCGTGCCCGTCGGAAAGTTCGACATGCCGCTCTGCTACGACATGGGCGCGATCATCGTCGCGGTGCTGCTCGTCGCGCGCTGGTGTGAGGCGAAGGCTCGAGCCAGCTCGGGTCGCGCGGTGCGCGAGCTGGCGCAGCTTGGCGCGACACAGGCGCGTCTGCTCGATGCCGACGATCCGAGCGCGCCTGAGCGCCTCGTCCCGGTCGAGCAGTTGCGACGCGGCGACCTGTTCCGCGTGCGACCCGGAGACAGCGTGCCGGTCGACGGGATCGTGATCGACGGCGCTTCCGCGGTCGATGAGTCGATGCTCACGGGCGAGTCGCTGCCGGTTGAGAAGGGCGTCGGTGCGCTTCTCACCGGTGCGACGCTGAACGTTGACGGGGTGCTGCGCGCGCGTGCGACGGCGGTCGGCGCCGACACCGCGCTTTCGCAGCTGGTGGCGCTCGTCGAGCGCACGCAGGCGACCAAGCCCAGGATCCAGCGGCTGGCGGACCGAATCGCGAGTGTGTTCGTGCCGACGGTGCTCGTGCTCGCGCTGCTGACCGCGCTCGCGTGGGCGATCACCGGCGATGGCCTGCAAGGCATGTTCGCCTCGATGCACATGCAGCGTGGCTTCGATGCGGCGATCGCGGTGCTGATAGTTGCGTGTCCGTGTGCGCTGGGCCTGGCCACCCCCGTCGCGATCCTCGTCGGTACCGGACGCGGCGCGCGGCTCGGGCTGCTGATCCGCAGCGCCGAGATCCTCGAGCGAAGCCAGGACCTCGACACGATCGTGCTCGACAAGACCGGCACCGTCACCACAGGCGAGCTATCGCTCGCTGACGTCTGGTGCGCGCCCGGTGAGGATCCCGATCGCACGCTGGCGCAGGCCGCATCGGCCGAGGCGGGCTCCGAGCACCCGGTGGCCGTGGCGCTGGTCGCGAGCGCCCACGAGCGCGGCCTGGAGCTGACGCAGGCACGCGAGTTTCGCTCGATTCCCGGGCGGGGCGTGCGCGCGCTCGTGGACGGCGCCGTCGTATGGGTTGGGCGGCCCGGATCGGATGAGCACGAACCGCAGCTCGCGCGAGTACTCGAGGAATGGGAGGCGCGCGGTCGCACGGCGGTCGTCGTCGAGCGTGAGCAGCGTGTCGTAGCCGCGCTGGCGCTGGCTGACACCGTCAAGCCCGAGGCGCATGAGGCGATCGCAGGGCTGCGCAAGATGGGCATCGACGTAGAGCTGCTCACGGGCGACAACCCCCGCGCCGCGCGGGCGGTCGCCGAGGCGGTCGGCATCGCGCACGTGCGTGCGGGCGTCAGTCCGAGTGGCAAGCTCGAGGAGATCGCGCGCC
>JASLHP010000258.1 GCA_030149625.1 Solirubrobacteraceae bacterium | reverse complement strand
TGGCCGCGTGCCCCGGTCGCCGCGGCGCAGCCGGGAGCCTACGCTGGGCCGGACGTGAGCCCTGGCCAGGGACCCCACGGCCGGCCGCCGCCGGGGCCGGGCGCGGCGAGCGGCAGCAGACGCACGGTTCCGCTCGTGTCGCGGCCTGCGCCGCGCGGCGGCGCGGCGAAGACCTTGCCAGGTTCAGCGCCAGCACCGATGCGGATCACCCCGCTCGCCGCGAGCGGGCCGGCGATCAGCGCCAACAGCACCGGTAGCACCAGTGCCAGCCGCAGCTGCGCCAGCGGAACACGCAACCGCGCTCGCTTCGGCGCGGAGCCGCCGGGCGTCGCTGCGATCACTCGCCACAGGCGTGTGCGCTCGCCCTCATCGACGGGCAGATCCCTCGCAGGGTCGGCGGCGCCGAGCCTCGCCATCGTGTCGTCCGTGCGGGCGTTCATCGCAGCGATCGTGCCTCCCTGACGATCTCGAGCGCTCCGCGCCTCTCGCCGGCCAGCGCGCGCTCGAGCTTGCGACGTGCACGGTGCACGCGGACGGTGAAAGCGCCGGTGCTGCAGCCCATCACCGATGCGGCGACGCGGTGCTCGAGCCCATCCCACGCGACGAGCGTCAGCGCTTCGCGGTCGCGCTCGCTGAGCGTCGCCAGCGCGGCGGCCACCTGTGGGCTGCCCTCGCGGAGCACCGGCGGCTCGCCGCCGCGACGTTGTTCGCTACGCAGCCGCTCGTACAGGGCGTCGCGGCGGGCGCCGCCGCGACGTTGATTGGCAGCGGTGCGCCGAGCGATCCCGAGCAGCCACGGCAGCGGCTCGCCTCTGAGCTCCTCATAGCGCCGCCAGGCCGTCAGGAACGTGTCGGCGACCACGTCCTGCGCCGCCGCCGCGGGCACTCGGCGCGCGGCGTAGCGATAGACCGCGGCGTAGCAGTCCTGATACAGGCGCTCGAACTCCTCACGAGGCTCGCTCACAAGCTCTTATTGTCCGGCTCAGCGTCGGGAATTACATCCACCGTCCAGCGAGCTCGTGTGATCAACCGCAAGCGCCGGCGTAGTTAAGGTATGAGCGGTTGCGACGACCCCATGAGCGCAGGCGTATTCGAAGCGCTGTTTCGCGAATGCGCGGGCGACGTGCACGCATACGCGATCTCGCTGCTGGGAGAGCGCTCGGCGGCCGAGGACGTGACGGCGCTCGCGTTCGAGCGCCTGTATCGCTCGCGTGAGCGTCTGGATCCCAGCCGCGGCACGCCGCGCGCATGGCTGTTCGCGATCGCGCGCAATGCGGCACTGGACGAGTTGCGTCGCCGCCGGCGCCGTCCGGAGCACGAGCTCGATCACGAGCGCGCGAGCTTGCGCGAGACGCGCGTCACGGCTGCACGCGCGAGTCGGGCGGGGGCTCGTGGCGATACCGACGACGCGTTCGAGCGCGTAGAGCGCCGCGCGACGGTGCGCGCAGCGCTCGCGGCACTGCCGCTGCGCGAGCGGGAGGTCGTGCTGTTGAAGTTCCACGGGCAGCTCTACCACGCGGAGTTGGCGCGAGCTCTGGGCATCAGCGAGAGCAACGCCGGCACCCGTGTCCACCGCGCGCTGACACGGTTGCGCGAATGCTGCGCCGAACTAGACCGCGAGGAGGTCGCATGAGATTCGTCCTGTTTCCTGGCGGCGAGGACGTGCCCGCAGAGGACGTCTGGGTAGCCGAGCTCGATGCGGCGCTGGACGGTGGCGCGCAAGGACCTCAGGCCGATGCGTGGCGCGGGCTGCGCGAGGACGTGCGCTCGCTGGCGCCGCCGGCGACGCCGGCGTGGATGCTCCACCTGGAACGCGAGCTCGCGCTACGCGCGCGCACTCCCTCGGAGGTCGTCTGCGCTGGTGCCGAGGACGGCGCGGCGGACACCTCCGCGGCTGTCTCTGGGTCGCGGGCTCGGCGGCTGGCGTCGCTGCCCACGCTTGGCCATCCCAGACTGGCGCTCGCCAGCGTGCTGGTGGCGGCGCTCGTCGTGGCGGCGGTCGTCGTCGGCTTTGGGCAACCGAGACGATCGACTCGCCCGCAGGCCGGTCCGGCCCCGCAGGCCGGTCCCGCCCCGCGGGCGACGGGGCCGGTACGCGCGGCGTCCGAGCCCGCGGGCACCGCATCCGAGTCCGCGGGCGCGACGCCTGGACGCGTGCAGCAGCTGGCGGCGATGGTGAGCCTGACGGCGACGGCGGCCGAAGTCCAGAAGATCTCCGACGACGTGGCGCGTCTGGCGGTACGTGACGAAGGCTTCGTGCAGGATTCGCACGTGCAGGTTCAGCAGCAGGGCTCCAGCGAAGCGACGCTCACGTTGCGGCTGCCGAGCGCGCGGCTGGCCGCGGCGCTGGCATCGATCGCGCACCTCGCGCCGGTGAGCTCGGAGAGCCAGTCGTTGCAGGACATCACGAGCTCATACGACTCGGCGCGCCAGCGCCTGGCCGACGCGAGCGCCGAACGCGCGGCGCTGTTGCGGGCGCTGGCGAAGGCGACGACGGAAGGCGAGATCGACAGCCTGCGCGAACGGCTCGCGCAGGCGCGCGGCACGATCGCGCAGGCCCGCGCATCGCTACGGGCGGTGTCCGAGCGCGCGAGCACCGCGGAAGTCGAAGTGACGGTTCTCGGCAACGCGCGGGCCAGCGACGAAGGCTTGACGCTGCGTCGCGGCTTGCACGACGCGACGCGCGTGCTGACGGTGGCCGCGATCGTGCTGGTGATCGCGGCCGCGGCGCTCGTGCCGCTGGCGCTGTCGCTCGCCGCGCTGATGGGCGCGTATCGGGGTTGGCGCCGCTACGCGCGCGAGCGGGCGCTGCGGCGTTGACGCACGAGTCGCGACTACATGTGCATTGGCTGCGCGAGCGCCGATGACTCGGCGCGCCCCGGGCGTCGGGATGTGACGATCCGGTCAGTCGCTTTTGATCCGCCGATAACGCGCTGGTACCTGTCTCTGACTCGCGGCGGCGACACGAGGGCGACACGGGAGGGACGCGCGTGGCACGGACGACCAGGGCAGCCCATGTGGCAATGCTCGTCGCGTTGTTCGCGACGCTGGCGCTGGGAGTGCTGAGCGGCTCGGCGTCGGCGCGTATCGCGGGCGGAGCGAGCCCGGCCGTGAGCGAAGAAAAAGCGCCGAAAGTGACGAAACAGCCGGTGAGCGGCGGGAGCGGTCGACGTGATCGCCGCGGTCGGCAAGGCCAAGAGCGCGGCCAATCCACCGGACGATCAGTTCGTCTACGAATAGCCCCACAGCCGCGCTTGTCAGGTTGACGCCCGCGCGCGCTGTATAAGAGCGGCACTCGTGTCGAACCTCGACCGCCTGCTGCATCGTGCCCCCGAGCGCTTGATCGCACCCTCGCATCGTCAGCTGACGATCTTTCTGCGGCGCATCGCGCTGCTCGGCCTGACGGTCGCGTGGCTGCTGTTCTTGGGCGCGGTGGGCCTAGTGCTGACCGAGGGCGTGGGTCTCTGGTACGGCTTTCGCTGGGCGCTCGACACCGCGGCGACCGTGGGCGGCTTCCCGCAGCCGCACACGGTCGCAGGGCAGGTCATCGAGGTGCTGCTGATCGTGCTGGGCGTCGGTACGCTCTTCTACGCACTCGCCACGGTCGCCGAGTTCTTCGTGGCGGGACACGTAGGTGACCTGTTGGGAGCGCGGCGCATGCAGAAGACGATCGACTCGCTGACCGACCACCACATCATTTGCGGCTTCGGTCGCGTGGGCCGCCAGGTCGAGCGCGACCTGCGCGCGGCGCGCGCGAGCTACGTGGTCGTGGACGCGGGCAACGAGAACCGCCACCGCGCGGAGGGCCTCGGCATCAGCTTCATCGAAGGCGATGCATCGGATGACGTGGTGTTGCTGCAAGCGGGAATCGAGCGCGCGCGCTCGATCATCGCTTGCGCCGACTCGGATGCGAACAACGTGTTCATCACGCTGACGGCGCGCGAGCTGCGCGCGGACATCCCGATCGTCGCGCGCGCCGCGATCGAGGACACCGAGAAGAAGCTCAAGCGCGCGGGCGCCGATCGCGTCATCTCCCCCTACAAGGCGAGCGGCACGGAGATGGCGCGGCTGGCGCTGCACCCGCAGTTGAGCGGCGTCGTCGACGTGGACGCGGAATACAGCATGGCCGAGATCCCCGTGGGCGACGGCAGCGAGGGGTTGGGCCAGACGGTCGGCGACATTCGCGGCGACTCGATGATCGTCGGCGTGCGCCGCGGCGCGGACTTCCAACCCCAGCCCCCGGCGGAGACCGCGCTGCTGCCCGGCGACCTGATCATCGCGATGGGCACGCCGGCGACGCTGGAGCGCCTCGAAGGGCTGCTGGCGCCGCTCAACAGGTAGCTCCTTCTCCTTGGTCGAAGCGAAGACCGTGCTAGCGAAGCGAAGACCGCGCTAGCGAAGACCGTCGCCGCGTGGCTGTCGACGACGCTCGAGCTTCCGTTCACGCAATAGGCTCCAACGCGTGCGCGCCCACCACGTTCGCATCGAGCACGACTTCGCCAAGCCGCCGGAGCGCATCTTCGCGCACCTGTCCGAGCACGAGAACCTGGCGGCTGTGTTCGGTGCGAAGGTGACGCGCCTGCGCGACGGCGGCGACGGCGAGCGCAATGGCGTGGGCTCGGCGCGGCGACTGCAGATCGGAGTGCTGGCGCCGTTCGAGGAGACGGTCACCGAGTTCGCGCCCTCGACGAGGATCGTCTATCGCATCACCAAGGGCTCGCCGCTGCGAGGTCACGTCGGCACGATGGAGTTCGCGCCGAGCGCCGGCGGCGGCACGCGCTTCTCATATGACATCCGCCTCGCCTCGCGGATCCCGGGGCTCGCGCTGTTGGTGCGCGCGGCGCTGACGCGCTCGATCACGCAGGCGCTGCCAAAGGTCGAACGCGACGCCTGAGCGGGTGCGCGCTCCGCGCGCGTGCAGTTGGCCGATTCGAAGCCGTGCGGCTCCGCACGCCAGAAACAGTGAACGCATCGTCCGTCGCCAGATTGCTCGGCGAATCGCGAGCTGGCGCTCACGCGCGAACGCTGCGCGACCAGCGCCTTAGGATCGCCAGGTGGAGCATTTCGACGTAGTCGTCATCGGCGCTGGTCCCGCCGGTTCGACCACGGCCTGCCGCCTCGCGCGCGCTGGCGTACGTGTCTTGCTCCTCGACAGGGCCCGATTTCCACGTGATAAGCCGTGCGGCGGCGGTGTGACGGTGCGTGCCTTGCGTGAGCTGCCCTGCGACATCGAGCCGATCGTCGAGCATGCCGTGGACCGCATCGAGTTTCGCTTCCGCGGCCATCGTGGCGTGCGCTACGGCCGGCATCGACTGCTTGCCTACATGACTCAGCGCCGCAGGCTCGACCACTTCCTGGTCGAGCAGGCAACCGCTCTCGGAGCCACGTTTCGCGATGGAGTGAAGGTAAGCGACATCTCCGAGCACGGAGCGCGCGTCGATGGCAGGTGGGTCGGCGCCGAGCTGCTGATCGGCGCCGACGGCGTCAACGGCACCAGCGCACGATCGCTCGGGCTGGGCGGCGAGCATGTGTACGGCGTCGCGCTCGAGGGCAACCTGCCCCATGGCGTGGCCGATCCCGAGCGCTGGCAGGGCATGCTGACGCTCGAACTTGGCACGATCCTCGGTGGCTACGGTTGGGTCTTCCCGAAGCAAGACCACCTCAACGTCGGCGTTGGCGGCTGGCAAAGCGAGGGGCCGCGTCTGCGCGAGCACTTCAAGACGTTCTGCCGGCGCTGCGCGTTCGAGGGCGGCAAGGTCGAGGGCCTGCGCGGTTACCGGCTGGTGGCGCGGCGTCCCGGCAGCGCTCTCGCCGGCGAACGCGCGCTGCTCGTCGGCGACGCGGCTGGGCTCGTCGACCCACTCTTTGGAGACGGCATGTCCGCGGCGTTCCTCAGCGCCAGGCTCGCGGCCGAGACGGCGCTCGATTTCTTGGCGGGGCGGATTGCCGGCTTGGAGCGCTACGGCCACGCCGTGATCGCCGAGCTCGGAGCGGTAATGGGCTTCAGTTGGGATGCGAAGCTCGCGCTCGACCGGCTGCCGCGGACCGTCGCGGTAGGCGTGCTCAGCCCGCTTGGCTGGGGCGTGATCGAGAAAATGCTCTGCGGCGAACTGCCCCAGCCCGAAGCGGAGAGAGGCCTGCACGGCTTGGCGATCCGAGGGCTCGGGGCATTGGCGTGGTTGGCGGGCCGGCCTGGAGAGCCCTACCGGGTCGAGGCCCGCGCGCATCGCCTCAGGTGGCTCGAGCTGCCGGCGAGCGCAAGCGCGCGCACGGAGGTCCCATCTCCCAGCTTGAACGCTCGCTCGAGCCTAGCTTGAACACACCGCCGCGGCCATCCCCCTCGACGCCTATCGTGCGGTGCCCATGTTCGCTGCGCCGTTCTCCGCCACGCTTGCCCGCGACGAGGCTGTGCTGCGCTTCCCTTACGACGAGGGTCTGCGCCAGCTGCTGCGCGCGATCCCGGGTCGTCGCTGGGACCCGGCGGAGCGTGCCTGGTGCATCCCCTTGGGTCCCGATCAAGCGCAGGCGCTGACGCACCTGTTCGCGGCGCTCACGCACGAGCCGGACGTGAGCGAGGAGCTCGCGCGCACGCTCAGGCGCCGACTGGCCAGGCGGCGCCGGGACGA
>JASLHP010000255.1 GCA_030149625.1 Solirubrobacteraceae bacterium | reverse complement strand
GTCGGCGCCCTGCGCGCGCAGACGCCGAGCCAGCCGTGAGCCGACGAAGCCGCTCGCACCTGTGACCACGCCGCGCATCTCAGGCGCGCGCCCCGCGCGACGCGGTCACGCCGCGCTCCCGTAGCGATCGAGCGCTTCGCGGCGCGCCGCCAGGTGATCCACGATCGGCGCCGGGTAGTCCCGTCCGATCACGCATCCCAGCTCCTGCTGAAGCGCGCGCGGCATCGCCCACGGCTCCGCGAGATAACGGTCGGGCACATCGCGGAGCTCGGGCACGTAGCGACGCACATACAGCCCGTCCGGATCGAAGCGCGCCTGTTGGCGGGCGGGGTTGAAGATCCGCTTGTACGCCGGCTGCGGGTCGACGCCGACCGAGGCGATCCACTGCCAGCTGCCGTTGTTGCTGGCCTCGTCTCCGTCGAGCAGCAGGCTCATGAAGTGCCGCTCGCCGAGCCTCCAGTCCAAGCCGAGATCCTTGGTCAAGAACGAGCCGACGACGAGGCGCGCGCGGTTGTGCATCCAGCCCTCCGCGCGCAGCTGGCGCATGCCGGCGTCCACGAGCGGGAAGCCCGTACGGCCGTCACACCACGCCTGCAGCCGGCGTTCGTCGTGCACCCAGCGGATGCGCCCGCGGTAGCGCTCCTGGTGCTCTTGGCGAGCGTTTTCCGGGAAGCTCCGCAGCACGTGAGCGAAGAAGTCACGCCACGCCAGCTGCCGCCGGAACGCCTCGGCGCCACGGCCGCCCGGGAGCCGCTCCTCGATCGCTCGCGCGGACAGGCAGCCGAAGTGCAGGTAGGGCGACAGGCGCGAGCAGCGCTCGTCGCCGAGCTCGTTGCGGCCGTCGCCGTAGTCCCCGACGCGCCTGCGCAGAAACGCCGACAGCGCCTTGGCCGCCGCCGTCTCGCCGCCCGTCGCGGGGTCGCCGACGGTCTGGCGCAGTCCCAGCTCGGCGAGCTCGGGGATGCGCCCTGGATCGATCCCCGATGGCAGCGCGCAGACGGACCGCGGCGCGCGGCGCGGCTGGCGTCGCGGCGCTTGCAGCCAACTGCGATAGAACGGCGTGAAGACGGCGTACGGCTTGCCGGATCCTGTCCGCAGCGCATCGAGGTCGTCGACGACGAACACGCCCGGATGACCGCGCAGCGCGACCCCTTGCGCGCCGAGTCGATCGGCGACCGCGCGATCGCGCGCGCGGGCGAACGGGCCCGCGTCGACGCATGCGTGAACGGTCTCGGCGCCGGTCTCGCGGGCAAGCGCGGCCAGCTCGACGGCGGGGTCGCCGCGACGGACGACGAGCCCACCGCCGCGGGCGCGCAGCTCGCCGTCGAGGTCGCTGAGGCATTCGAGCAGGAACTGTGTGCGAGGACCGGATCGATGACGCCCCCGCAGCAGACGCTCGTCGAGGCAGAACACCGGCACGACCGTGTCGGCTTGCGCGAGCGCCGCGGCGAGCGCCGGCTGATCGCGCAACCGCAGATCGCGCCGCAGCCACACGAGCGCCGTGCTCATCGGGAGATCTCCGCCGCGGCCGCGTGCCGGGCCTGCGCGCTTGAGACCAGAACCTGCGCGCTCGGGGCCGGGACCTGCGCGCTCGGGGCCGGGACCTGCGCGCCCGGGGCCGGGACCTGCGCGCTCGCTCGGCCGATCGTGCCCGTTGCGCCAGTGATCACGACTCGCACATCACCCTCGTCTCAATTCGCTACATCTTGTGTCGTAGATCGTATCATTCTGTAGCGTATCCAAAGACGCAAGGATCCAAAGCCATGTACCTCACGACCACGCAACTCGCCGAGCGCACCGGCATCGCCGCCGGCACGCTGCGCGTCTGGCAAGCCCGCTACGGCTTCCCCGCCGCTACGCGAGCAGCGGGCGGCCGCCACCGATACGCAGCGGGCGACGTGAAGGCGGTTGAAAGCGTCGCGCGCCTGCGCGCCGAGGGGATGACGATGAGCGCGGCGATCGCCCGAGCTCGATCGGCGAGCGCCGAGGCTCCGACGTCGATCTACGCCGGACTATGCCAACGCCGCCCGGACCTGCGACCGCAGGTACTGCGCAAGCGAGCGCTGCTCGAGCTCACGCGCGCGATCGAGGACGAGCACGCCGCTCACGCGGGCGACGGCCTGCTGCTCGGCAGCTTCCAGCAGGCTCGACACTATCGGGCGAGCGAGGCGCGCTGGCGCGAGCTGGCGCGCCCGCTGTCGCTGGCGATAGCGATGGCCGACTTCCCCCGTGCGCGAGCGAGGAAAGGCTCCCCGATCGAGGTGCCGATCGCTCGCGCGGATCCCCTCGCTCGCGAGTGGACGCTGATCGTGAGCTCTCCCGGCGCACACGCCTGCCTCGCGTCTTGGGAGCTGCCCGCACCTCAGCCGCTCCCGGATGGCGACCGGCGCTTCGAGGTCGTGTGGTCCTTCGACCCCGCCGCCGTGGCCGCCGCGACTCGCGTCGCGGCCTCGCTACTGCAGACGCTCGCACCGCGTGTCGCGATCTCGCCGTTCACCTCAGCCGACGGCGTCGGCAGCGAACACGCGCGCTTCGCCTCCGATCTCGCGGCTCGCGCAGTCGCCTACCTGGGCGCCCGGCTCGGGGAGAACGCCGGCTAGGCCGATCGCGAGCCGGCCGGCCGGCTCGCGGATCTGTGGCGA
>JASLHP010000231.1 GCA_030149625.1 Solirubrobacteraceae bacterium | reverse complement strand
CCCGGCGGCGCCGAGGTCCTGCAGCGACACGAGCAGCTCGCGTGCCAGCAGCTCCAGCGAGCACTCGAGCAGCTTCTTGCCCTCGAACGGGTCGCCCACCTGGACGGTGGGGCGCTTGCCGGCGCCGTCGCCGGCGCCCGCGTCACCGGCGCCCGTGTCGGCTGCCTCCAGCTCGGCCGACGCCAGCACCGACGCGCCGCCGATGCCGTCGCGCCCGGTCGAGGCTCCGAACAGCACGAGCACGTTGCCCTCGCCCGCCGCCGCACTGCGCACGAGGCGCTCGCGCTCGGCCAGCCCGAGCGCCATCGCGTTGACCAGGCAGTTGTGCCCGTAGGGGCCCTCGAAGTAGACCTCGCCGCCGACCGTCGGCACGCCGATCGAGTTGCCGTAGTGGCCAATCCCCGCGACCGCGCCGTCGAGCAGGTAGCGCGTGCGCGTGCCCCCCTCGCCCTCCGGCTCGCCGAAGCGCAGCGAGTCGAGCACCGCGATCGGCCGCGCGCCGATCGCGAAGATGTCGCGCAGGATCCCGCCGACGCCCGTCGCCGCGCCCTGGAACGGCTCGACCGCGCTCGGGTGGTTGTGCGACTCGACCTTGAACGCGCACACCAGGCCGCCGCCGACGTCGACCGCGCCCGCGTTCTCGCCCGGCCCCATCACGACGTGCTCACCCTCCGTCGGCAGCGTCCGCAAGAGCTTCTTCGAGTGCTTGTACGCGCAGTGCTCGCTCCACAGCAGCGAGTACATCGCGAGCTCGACCTGATTCGGCGCCTGCCCCTGCTTCTCGCACACGAGCTCGTACTCGGCCGCCGTCAGCCCGAGCGCGAGCGCGTCGTCGAGCGTCGGCAGCGTCGCGCTGTCACGCACGCGCGCCCTCGACCGTCAGCCGCATCGACTCGAAGATCTTCAGCCCGTCCGTCGAGCCGCCCGTCAGCTCGTCGACCGCGTGCTCCGGGTGCGGCATCAGCCCGAACACGTTGCCCTGCTCGTTGCACACTCCCGCGATGTCCCCCAGCGAGCCGTTGAAGCTCTCGCCCGGCGCGTAGCGCAGCACGAACTGACCGGCGCGGTCCATCGCCGCGAGCGTCTCGGCGTCGGCGTAGTAGCGCCCCCAGCAATGCTTCGCCGGAATGCTGAGGCGCTCGTCCAGCGCGCAAGCGCGGGTGAACGAGCCACCGCTCTGCAGCAGCTCGAGCTCGAGCTGCCTGAACGTGAAGCGCAGGTTGGCGCTCCGCAACAGCGTGCCGGGCAGCAGATGCGCCTCGCACAGGACCTGGAAGCCGTTGCAGATTCCCAGCACGAGCCCGCCGTCGTTCGCGAACGCGATCACCGACTCCATCGCCGGCGAGAAGCGCGCGATCGCGCCGGCTCGCAGGTAGTCGCCGTAGGAGAAGCCGCCTGGAATCACGATCGCGTCGGCGCCCTTGAGGTCGCGATCCGCGTGCCAGATCAGCTCCGCGTCGGCGACGCGCCGTGCCGCGTTCAGCGCGTCGAGGTCATCGCAGGAGCCGGGGAAGCGCAGGATGCCGAACTTCATCAGAGCCGCCGGGACGCGACGCGTCTCTGCGTCATCGGCCCTCGCCTTGGCCCACCAACGCTGCGGCCCTGCTTGCTTGATCTGCTTGGTCCGGACGGCTGTGATCGCATGTTCCTACTCGAAGACGATCTCGTAGTCCTCGACGAGCGGGTTCGCGAGCAGCTTCTCGCACATCGGCTCGAGCTGCTCGGGGTCCGCGACGTCGAGCTCGATCAGGCGCCCGACGTGGACATTGCCGACGCCCGCGAAGCCGAGCGCCGGCAGCGCCCGCTCGACGGCCTCGCCTTGGGGGTCGAGGATGCCCGCCTTGGGGCGGATCAGAACGCGCGCTCTCACGCGGACTCGGCGCCGCTGCGATCGAGCCAGGCCCGGAACGGCTCGCCCGTGATCAGCTCGTACGCCTCCACGTAGCGCGCCCGCGTACCCGCCACGACGTCCTCCGGAATCGCCGGCGCGGGCGGCTTCTTGTCCCAGCCGCTCGCGGACGCCCAGTCGCGCACGTACTGCTTGTCGAAGCTCGGCTGGCCGTGACCGACCTCGTAGCCTTCAGCGGGCCAGTAGCGCGAGGAGTCGGGCGTGAGGACCTCGTCGCCGAGGACCAGCGTCGGCTCGGCCGCGTCCGGGTTGCCGCGATCGAGGCCGAACTCGAACTTGGTGTCGGCGAGGATCACGCCGTTGGCGCGGGCGTGCTCGGCGGCGAACGAGTACAGCTCGATCGACACGTCGCGGACGCGCTCCATCAGCGCGCGGTCCGCCACGAGCGCGACCGCGCCCTCGAAGTCGATCGCCTCGTCGTGGCCGACGTCTGCCTTCGTGCTCGGCGTGAAGATCGGCTCGGGCAGGCGCTCGGACTCGCTCAGGCCAGGCGGAAGCTCGATCCCGGACACCGACCCGGTGGCCTGGTAGTCCTTCCAGCCGGAGCCGGTGATGTAGCCACGTACGACGCACTCGACGGGCAGCATCTCGAGCTTGCGCACGACGAGGGCACGCCCGCGTGCCTCGTCGGGCACGCCGTCGACGGTCGAGATCAGGTGGTTGGCGACGATCGCGGCGGTACGTTCGAACCAGAACACCGACAGCCCCGTCAGCACCTTGCCCTTGTCGGGGATCGGCGTCGGGTGCACGGCGTCGTACGTCGAGATGCGGTCGCTCGCGACCATCAAGAGCGATCCCGTGGGGTGCTCGCCCGGGCTGCCGACCTCTCCGAGGTCGTACATCTCGCGGACCTTGCCGCGGGCGATCAGGGGCAGCTCGGCGAGGGTCTCGGTCACGTGGCGCGATGCTACCAGCGCCGAAGACCGTACGACCGCGACCGCGCGCCGCGGCCGTCAGCCTCAGGCCGAGACGATCGCGTCCAGCCGCGTGAGGATCTCCGGCGTGTGGCGAGCGTAGTGCGAGTAGTCGAAGATCGCGTCGAGGTCCAGGCCGCTCGCGCGCGCGTCCGCGGCGAGCAGCTCGCGCAGCGGGATGCCTCGATCCCAGGCGCGCTGGGCGAGCTCCTGGACGACGCGGTAGGCGTCGTCGCGCGAGGACCCGGACTCGACGAGCGCGAGCAGCACCCGCTGGGAGAACAGCGCGCCGTGGGTCAGCTCGAGGTTCGCGCGCATGCGCTCCGCGTCGATCGTCATGCCCTGCACGAGCGCGATCGCGCGGTGCTGCAGGTAGTCGATCAGGATCGTCGAGTCGGGCAGGATCACGCGCTCGACGGAGGAGTGGGAGATGTCGCGCTCGTGCCACAGCGCGACGTTCTCCAACGCCGCTTGGGCGTTGCCGCGCAGGACGCGCGCGAGGCCAGAGATCTGCTCGCTCTTGATCGGGTTGCGCTTGTGCGGCATCGCCGAGGAGCCCTTCTGGCCGGCGCGAAACGGCTCCCGCGCCTCGCGCACCTCGGTGCGCTGCAGGTGGCGCAGCTCGATGGCGAAGCGCTCGAGGCCCGTGCCCGCGAGCGCGATCGCGCTCAGCAGCTCGGCGTGGCGGTCGCGGGGCACGACCTGCGTGGAGACGTCCTCGCGCGCGAGCCCGAGGCGGCCAAGCACGCGCGCCTCGAACTCGGGGCTGGTGGCCGCGTATGTGCCGACGGCGCCCGACAGCGCACCCACGCTCACCTGCGCGAACGCACGCTGCAGGCGCTCGGCGTTGCGGTGCGCCTCGAACGCGAAGCCCGCGAGCTTGAGGCCGAAGCTAGTCGGCTCGGCGTGCACGCCGTGGGTGCGGCCCACGCACAGAGTGCCAGCGTGCTCGCGCGCGCGCGCGGCAAACGCGGCCGTCAGCTCGCGCGCACCCGCGACGATCACCTCGCCGGCCGCGCGCAGCTGCAGCGCGAGCGCCGTGTCGAGCACGTCCGAGGAGGTCAGCCCGAAGTGGATCCAGCGCCCCGCCTCACCGGCGGACGCGGCGAGCACGTCCACGAACGCCGCGACATCGTGCTCGGTGACGCGCTCGCGCTCGGCGACCTCCTCGACCGTGAACGTCGCGCCGCGGATCGCCTGCAGCTCCGCGACACTGGGGCCCTCGCCGCCGAGCAGCGCAGGCAGCTCCTCGCAAGCGGCGAGCTCGACCTGGCGCCAGGTGTCCATGCGCGCCTCGTCGCTCCACAGGCTGCCGAGCTCGGGGCGGGTGTAGCGAGGGATCACGCGACCGATTATCCCCCACACAGCCGTTCAGGCGTCGAGGATCTGCGCGGCGAGAACCGCGGCGTTGCGCGGGTTGTCGAGCCCGACGCAGGCGACGGGCACGCCAGGGGGCATTTGCACGATCGAGAGAATCGAGTCGAGGCCGCCGGCGGCGGTGAGGCGTCCGGAGAGCGGCACGCCGATCACGGGCAGGTCCGTGTGCGCGGCGACGGCGCCGGGCAGCGCGGCGGAGATGCCGGCGCCGGCGATGATCACACGCAGGCCACGCATGCGCGCGTTCTTGGCGTATTCCGCGACGACGTCGGGCTCACGATGCGCGGACATGACCCGCATCTCGTGCAGGATGCCTCGCTCTTCCAGCTCCTTGGCCGCCTTCTCCATCGTCTCCATGTCGCTCTTGGAGCCCATCACGATGCCCACGCGCGGGGCGTCGACGTCGATGTCGTCGAGCTGCGCCTGCACTTCCGCCTCCTCCATCGGCTGAGGCACGAGCGAGATGCCTGGGGCGCCTGTCGGTCGGCCCTCGTGCGCGGAGGGCTCGTCTGGGTGCTCGCCATCCATACGAGCCACCTAGAGAGACGCGATGAAGTCGTCTACGGGAATCGCGGCGAGCGTCTCGTAGCGGGCGGTGCCGCGCGATCCCAGCTCGAGCGAGATCCGCGCCATCGCGCCCTCGTCGGGCGCCTCGACGACGGAGATGAAGTCGGTGTGGCCGAGCGTCGCCCACTGCGCCTTGACGGTGGCGCCAAGCTGTTCGACCTCCTTGTTGACCTCGATGATCCGCTGCGGATTGTTCTTGACGGTCTGCACGCCCTCGGGGGTGAGGGTCGAGAGCATGATGTAGGTGGGCATTTCGGGGTTCCTCCGGGGATTGGCGTCGCATGCACGGGCGGACATCCGCCACATGCGGTTGTACCCGATCGAGGGGACGAGCACCAGCCGCGAAACGCGCGCGGCTGGTGCGATCCGACGGCGCTAGCCGTTCTGCGTCGTCCGCACGGCGACGATCTGAGAGGCGGCCGCGCCGATCGTCTGGGCTGGCGGATCAGGCGATCGATCGGTGCACACGAGTGAAACGGTGGCGGCGGCCTTGAGCGTCACCGCTGCGCCCATCGATACGACGGGTGCCGCGAGCGAGTGAATACATTGACGCTGTCCCTTGTCGCAAGACTTCGCCGTCATGGCGAGGATTCACTCTACGTCGCCGCAACCGCCGATGCGTCACCAGCCTTCTCGAGCGCGAGCTCGCCGTCGGCGGCGTCGACCGTGACGGCGTCGCCGGAGCGGATCTCACCCGAGAGCAGCGCGAGCGCGAGGCGGTCGGTGAGCTGCTTCTGGATCACGCGCCGCAAGGGACGCGCGCCGTATGTGGGGTCGTAGCCCATGTTGCCGAGCAGCGCGCGCGCCTTGTCGGTGAGCGTAACCTGCACGCCGCGCTCGCTCACCCTGTCGACGACGCGCGCTACCTGCAGCTCGACGATCTCGGAGATCTGCTCGCGGCTGAGCGCCTCGAAGCGCACGACGTCATCGAGGCGGTTGATGAACTCGGGCTTGAAGTGCTCGATCAGCGCCATCCGCAAGGCCGTGTCGTCTACTTCCGCGGGCACCGGCAAGTTCGAGGTCATGATCAAGACGGTGTTCTTGAAATCGACGGTGCGACCCTGCCCGTCGGTGAGGCGCCCGTCGTCCATCACCTGCAGCAGCGCGTTGAACACGTCGGGGTGCGCCTTCTCGATCTCGTCGAGCAGCACGACCGCGTAGGGGCGGCGGCGCACGGCCTCGGTGAGCTGCCCGCCCTCTTCGTATCCGACGAAGCCGCGGGGCGCGCCGACGAGCCGCGACACGGAATGATTCTCCATGTACTCGGACATGACGATGCGGATCATCGCGACCTGGGAGTCGAACATGAACTCGGCGAGCGCGCGAGCGAGCTCGGTCTTGACGACGACGGTGGGCACGAGGAACAGTAACGTGACGATAGGGCGGTCGGCGTCCTGCAGGCCGGCTCGGGAGCGCCGCAGCGCGGTGGCGACGGCCTCGATCGCCTCGTCCTGGCCGACGACGCGTTCGTGCAGGCGGTCCTCCATGTGGATCAGCTTCTCGGTTTCGCCC
>JASLHP010000115.1 GCA_030149625.1 Solirubrobacteraceae bacterium | reverse complement strand
TGCCAGGAGCGCGTGCCGAAGTGGAACACGATCTCGATCTCGGGCTACCACTTCCGCGAGAAGGGCTGCTCGGCGGTGCAGGAGGTGGCGTTCACGCTGTCGTCGGGAATCGCGTACGTGCAGGCGGCGATCGACAAGGGCCTGTCGGTGGACGAGTTCGCGCCGCGCCTCGCGTTCTTCTTCAATGGCCACAACAACGTGTTCCAGGAGGTCGCGAAGTTCCGCGCGGCGAGGCGCATGTGGGCGCACATCATGAAACAGCGCTTCGGCGCGACGAACCCGAAGGCGACGATGCTGCGCTTCCACACGCAGACGGGCGGCGTGACGCTGACGGCGCAGCAGCCGGAGAACAACATCGTGCGCGTGGCGCTGCAGGGCTTCGCGGCGGTGTGCGGCGGCACGCAGTCGCTGCACACGAACGGCTTCGACGAGGCGCTGGCGCTGCCGACGGAGCGCGCCGCGAAAATCGCGCTGCGCACGCAGCAGATCCTCGCGCACGAGTCGGGCGCGACCGACACGGTGGACCCGTTCGCGGGCTCGTACTTCGTCGAGTCGCTGACGGACGAGATCGAAGCGCGCGCGAACGAGCTGATCGCGAAGGTGGACGCGCTCGGCGGCTCGGTGCACGCGATCGAGTTCATCACCGGCGAGATCGACGAGTCGGCGTGGGGCTACCAGGAGCGCTACCGCATCGGCCAGGACATCGTCGTCGGCGTCAACAAGTACGAGGAAGATGCGCTCGAGGTGCCGGACCTGCTGCGCGTGGACCCCGAGTCGGAGCGCGAACAGCTGCGGCGACTCGAAAAATTCAAGCGCGACCGGGATGGCGTGCTGGTCGAGCGGCGGCTGGATGAGCTGCGTGAGGTGGCGCGTGGCGCTGAGAACCTGCTCCCCGCGATCCGACAGGCGCTGAAGGACCGCTGCTCGATGGGCGAGGTGTGCGCGGCGATGCAGGACGTGTTCGGCAAGTACGCGCCGACGTTCTGAGCTCGCGGCGCCGTTGCCGCCCGCGCGAGCTTTAGGCTGCAGCGATGATCGCGATCCCCGCCGTCACCTTCTTCACGCTCGTCCTCGCCGTCCACATCGCCTCGATCGTGATCGCGTTCGGCGTCACGTTCGCGTATCCGGTCATGTACTGGGTGGGCGTGCGCAGCGAGCCGCGCTCGATGCCGGGCCTGCACAGGATCCAGGACTCGGTCGGCAAGCTCGTGATCTCGCCGTTCATGGCGCTGGCGCTGCTGGCGGGCATCTACCTGGCCAGCAAACTGCACTCCTGGAGCGACTTCTACGTGCAGTGGGGCTTCGGAGCGATCATCGTCTTGGGCGCCCTGGGAGGCGCGTTCTTCGCGCCTCGTGAGCGGCGCCTGGCGGAGCTGTCCGAGCGTGACATCGCGGCGAGCGACGCGGCTTCGCCGGAAACACGCGAGGTGGCGTTCGGCGCGGAGTACAAAGCGTTGAGGCGGCAGCTGTTCCTGGTCAACCTGTTCGGGAACGCGCTGATCCTGCTGACGATCTATTTCATGGTCGCCCAAACAGGCGCCTGACGGCGGTACTCTGAAAGCCATGGACGATGGCTACCGAGTCGCGGTCGTCGGCGCGACCGGCCAGGTCGGCACGCTGATGCTCGAGCTGCTGCGCGAGCGCTCGTTCCCCGCGCGCGAGATCGTGCCGTTTGCTTCGGCGCGCTCGGCCGGACGCGTGCTCGCCGCCGCCGCGCCCGGCGGCGCCGATCTGACCGTGAGAGGTCTCGACGACGACTCGATCCAGGGCTTTGACATCGCCTTGTTCTCCGCCGGCGGCTCCACCTCGGGCGAGTGGGCGCCGCGCTTCGCGCAGGCGGGCGCGGTCGTGGTCGACAACTCCTCGCGCTGGCGCATGCAGGACGACGTGCCGCTCGTCGTCAGCGAGGTCAATCCGGAGGCGCTCGACGGACACCAGGGCATCGTCGCCAACCCGAACTGCTCGACGATGCAGATGGTCGTGGCGCTGAAGCCGATCCACGACGAGGCCGGCATCGAGCGGCTCGTGATCAGCACCTATCAGGCGGTGTCGGGCACCGGCAGGCAGGCGGTCGACGAGCTGCTCGACCAGTCCCACGCGCTGCTGCACGAGCGCGAGATCGGCGCGCCGGGCGCATACGCGCACCAGATCGCGTTCAACGCGCTGCCGCACGCCGGCTCGTTCGCGCCTGGCGAGGACCACACCGACGAGGAGCGCAAGCTGATCAACGAGACGCGCAAGATCCTCGGCGACGCCGACATCCGCGTCAGCGCCACGTGCGTGCGCGTGCCCGTCGTAACCGGCCATTCCGAGGCCGTCAACGTGCAGACGCGCGAGCAGCTCTCGCCCGAGCGCGCCCGCGAGCTGCTCGACGCCGCGCCCGGCGTGGCCGTGCTCGACGACCCCGGCGCCGCGCTGTATCCGCTCGCGATCGACGCCGCGGGCCGCGACGAGGTGTTCGTCGGGCGCATCCGCCGCGATCCGGGCCACGAGCGCGCGCTCGACATGTGGATCGTCGCCGACAACCTGCGCAAGGGCGCGGCGACCAACGCCGTGCAGATTGCCGAGCTGCTGCACGAGCGCGGGCTCGTGTACGGACGCGAGGCGGCGCAGACGATGCCGACCTGAGCGGGGCTCGCCCGCGTCTCCGCCGATTCGGATCGAGGCGATCTCAACCTGCGCCGAGCGCTACGAGCTACGAGCTACCTCCGTCGCGACTGGATTGCGTGCGTTGTATCGCAGCAGCAGGACGCCCACGAACAAGAATGGCACGAAGTTCACGAGATGCAGCACGACCGCGTACGGGAGCGCTCCCGAGGCGGGGATCTTGTATGCCTCGAGCGCGAGCAGCGTGGCGCCCTCGAATACGCCGACCGCGGCGGGCGGCGAGGGCAGGACCATGCTCAGACCGATGGCGACCACGACGAGCACCCCGGATGCGAACGATAGATGGAGATGGAAGGCGAGGGTCATGAGATACGTGCACAGCACCGAGAACATCCACGCCGCAACCGTCAGCAGGGACGCCTCCAGCGCCACGCGCGGGCAACGAAGGCCGCTGAGCCCGTGGGTGAGCTCTTCGAGGCTGCGCTCCAACCGTGCATCCGAGAACGGCGAGAATCTCGCCAACGGCCGTAGCAGCAGACGCAGGGGACGATCTTCGAAGACCGCCAGCGCGATCACCGCTAGGACGATCGCGAGTGCAAGCGCGGCGCCCATGATCGCAGCCGGTCCGAACCAGCTGACGCGCGGCAACCAAGGCAGGGCGACGAAGAACGCCAACAAGAGCACCGCGAGGTCGTACAGACGCTCCAGCACGATCGTTCCGGTGACTTCGACGGGGACCGACGAGCTGCGCCGTGTGAGCACCAGGACCCGGGCGGCCTCGCCTGCGCGGGCGGGCAAGATGCTGTTGTAGAAGTAGCCGAGCAGCATCGCGTTGAGCGTGGCGGTGGCGGGAGGGCGTCTGCTCAGCGTGAACAGCGCTCGCCAGCGCAGCGCGCGTGCGACGTTGCCGAGCGCGAACGCGAGCAGCGCCGGAAGCAGCCACCAGTAGTCGCTGTCGGCGAGCGCTCGCCGCGCGACGTCGAAGCTGATCGCGTTCAAAGCCAGATACGAGAAGACGACGGTGACCATGACCGTCGCGACTTTGACGAACACCCGCGAGCGGCCCGCGACCGCCGCCCTGTGAGCGAGCGCGCCTGCTCGCCGTGCTCGCGTCTCGATGTTGATGGTCGACGTTGAACGCCGTCTCGACTCGATAGCCACGCGGCCAGCGAGGGTATAGGCAAATCAGAGCCCGCCGGACAGGCGGGCTTTTGCCCAGGCCGTGGCCTGTGAATTGCGGCTCGGTTTCGGTCTCGATGTCTCCGATCGCCCGAGCGGGCACGCCGCGTCACCGGCCGACGCAGACGCGGCACGGATAAGATCCAACGCCGAATGGCCGGCAGCCCGCACAACCGCCAAACCGACGCCGCGCTGCTCGCGGCGTCGCGCTCCGGGCAC
The DNA here is from genome assembly GCA_030149625.1 of Solirubrobacteraceae bacterium. The sequence continues at coordinate 1,218 of JASLHP010000115.1, read as the reverse complement.
CGCAAGCCGCCGCGCCAGAAGGCGCCGGAGACCTACGAGGAGAAGCTCGCGCAGCTGCAGGAGCTGCGCTTGGCGGCGATCCACTCCTCGCCGGAGGCGGAGGAGAAGCAGCATGCGCGCGGCAAGTACACGGCGCGCGAGCGCGTCGAGAAGCTGCTCGACCCCGGCTCCTTCCAGGAGCTCGACACGTTCGTGCGCCACCGCACGTACGACTTCGAGATGCAGAAGAACCGCCCTTGGGGCGACGCGGTCGTGACCGGCCACGGCACGATCGACGGCCGCACCGTGTGTGTGTTCAGCCAGGACTTCACGGTGTTCGGCGGCTCGCTCGGCGAGGTGATGGGCGAGAAGATGTGCAAGATCATGGATCTGGCGGCGAAGATCGGTTGCCCGGTGATCGGCATCAACGACTCGGGCGGCGCGCGCATCCAGGAGGGCGTCGTCTCGCTCGGCGCCTACGGCGACGTGTTCCTGCGCAACGTGCGCAGCTCCGGCGTGATCCCGCAGATCAGCCTGATCATGGGGCCGTGCGCCGGCGGTGCCGTGTACTCGCCCGCGATCACCGACTTCATCTTCATGGTCAAGGAGACCTCGCACATGTTCATCACGGGGCCCGACGTGATCAAGACGGTCACGGGCGAGGAGGTCGGCTTCGAGGAGCTCGGCGGCGCGATGTCGCACAACACCAAGTCCGGCGTCGCGCAGTTCGCCTCCGACGACGAGGACGCGTGCCTGGAGGACTGCCGCTATCTGCTGAGCTTCCTGCCGCAGAACAACCTGCAGTCGACGCCGCGCGTCGAACCCACGGACGACCCCGAGCGCATGGACCCCGAGCTCGACCACGTCGTGCCCGACAATCCCAACAAGCCGTACGACATGCGCGAGGTCGTCAAGCGCATCGTCGACGACGAGGAGTTCTTCGAGGTGCACGAGCACCACGCCAAGAACATCATTTGCGGCTTCTCGCGCCTGGACGGCTACACGGTCGGCATCGTCGGCAACCAGCCGGCGCAGCTGGCGGGCGTGCTCGACATCGAGGCCTCGGCCAAGGCCGCTCGCTTCGTGCGCACGTGCGACGCCTTCAACATCCCGCTCTTGACGTTCTGCGACGTGCCCGGCTTCCTCCCCGGCACCGCGCAGGAGTGGGGCGGCATCATCAAGCACGGCGCGAAGCTGCTGTACGCGTTCGCCGAGGCGACGGTCCCGAAGATCACGGTG
>JASLHP010000106.1 GCA_030149625.1 Solirubrobacteraceae bacterium | reverse complement strand
CCTCGAGCAGCTCCTCGCGCAGCTCGGGCTCGCCCTGCCCTCGCCACAGCTCTGTCAGCTTTGCGATCTGGGCCTCGTCGATATAGGCGCCCTGGATGCGCTGCAGGCGCGAGCTGCCGACTGGGCTGAAGAGCATGTCGCCCTGCCCCAGCAGCGACTCGGCCCCGTTCTGATCGAGGATCACGCGCGAGTCGGTTTGCGAGGAGACCGCGAAGGCGATGCGCGAGGGCACGTTCGCCTTGATCATCCCGGTGATCACGTCGACGCGCGGACTCTGCGTCGCGAGCACCAGGTGGATGCCGACCGCGCGCGCCTTCTGCGCGAGGCGGATGATCGAGTCCTCGACGTCAGCCGGCGCGACCATCATCAGATCCGCGAGCTCGTCGATCACGCACAGGATGTAAGGCAGCGGTGCTTCGCCGCGCTTGGCGCGCGCCTTGTTGAGCTCGACCAGGCTGCGCGTGCGCGCGAGCGACATGATCCCGTAGCGCTGCTCCATCTCCTTGACGAGGTTCTGCAGGGCGTTCGCTGCCATCCGCGGGCTCGTGATCACGGGCGTCAGCAAATGCGGGATCGACTCGTAGTGGTTGAGCTCGACCTGCTTGGGATCGACCAGCACGAGGCGCACCTCGTGTGGCGTGGCGCGCAGCAGCACGCTCGAGAGCATCGCGTTGATCGCGCCCGACTTGCCGGCGCCGGTCGTGCCCGCGACGAGGATGTGCGGCATCTTCGCGAGATCGGCGCCGATCGCCTTGCCGGCGACGTCCTTGCCGAGCCACACCGTCAGCGGCGACCAGTCCTTCGGCGGCGCTTGGTAGACGTCGCCCAGCCTGACGATGCGCCTGTGGGTGTTCGGGACCTCGACGCCCACGGCCTGCTTGCCGGGGATTGGTGCGAGGATGCGAATGTCGGTCGCGGCCAGCGCGTAGGCGAGGTCGTCCTTCAGCTGCGCGACCTTCGCAACCTTGGTGCCGGGAGCCAGACGCAGCTCGTAGCGAGTGATGTGCGGTCCGGCGACCGTGCCGATGACCTTGGCCTGCACGCCGAAGTGCCCGAGCGCCTCAACCAGGTTGGTCGCGGTCCGCTCTTGTCCGGCGGTATCCGGGCGCGTCTGCTCCGCGCTGGAGCGCGTCAAGAGGCTGGCAGCCTCCGGCAGCTGCCACACGAAGTCGGGATCGTCGGTCACCGAGCCGCGGAGCCTGCCCTGCGGCGTGAGCTGCTCCGCGCCCAGGTCGTCGAGGTCCGCTTGGGCGGCCCGATCGCCGACCAGCCCGACGATCTGGTCCTCCTCCTCAGCACGCTCCACGGATGCGGCCTCCCCCACTTCGCTCAGCTCATCCGCCGCTTCCGACTGCTGCCGCTCAGGCGCTTCCTCGGCTGGCGGCTCGAGCTCGTCGGCCCAATCGTGCGGAGGCGCCTCGACGTGCGTGGCCCGCACGATCAGCTCGCGCGGGTCCGGGTCGGGCGGCGTCAGCGATCCGAGCTGATCGTCGTTCGCCGCGGCGGGCGCGGAAGTGCGGGTCGCGCGAGGCGCCGGCCGGCGCTCGCTCTCGCGCAGGCCGCGCACCATGCGCGTCGTGTCGAGCACGCCACTGCCGGTCGCGCGGATCACGCTCGCGATCGAGGCGCCCGTCAGCAGGATCACGCCTGTCATCAGCAGGAACACGACGAGGATGTCCACGCCCACGTCCTGGATCAGCTTGTGGGTGAGCTGATAGATCGCCTCGCCGGCGATGCCGCCGTGGCTCTGCAGATGCTCCGAGGTCCAGGCCGACGCGCCACTGGCCGGCGCGGAGCTCAGCCCGAGCATGCCGGCCGCGAGCGCGAGCGTGACCGCCGCGAACACGCACAGCGCGCCGGTGCGCAGCGGTCGTAGCGCCGGCACCTGCTCGGCCGGTCGCAGCAGCAGCGCGCTGCCACCGATCGCCAGCGTCGCGGGCGCAAGCACGCGCGCGCGCCCGAGCAGCCAGCCGAGCGCGACCGCGAGGCCGTGGCCCGCGCGCCCGCCATTCCAGCCGCCGTACAGCACAAAGCCCATGAACACGCCAGCCGCCACGAGCGCGAGTCCGAGCACGTCGCGCTGGCGCTGGTCGAGCTCGGGCAAGCGCAGCCCGCCGGAGAGCAGCGACCCAAGCCCCGCGGCGGCCCCGCGGCGGCGTCCGCGCCCCGCTCGCGAGCGGGCAGGCGCGCGACGACGTGTCGAGGACGTGCGTGCGGGCGCGCGCTTGCGGGCAGGAGCCATCCCGCGCAACTTCGACACCGGCACCTCAGAACCTGCCTCGGAGCCTTACCATCGCTTTACACGCCACCACTTACATAAAGACCATGAACGACTTCTCACGCGCGCCGCGCGTCCTCGTGGTCGAGGACGACGAGGACATCGCCCAAGCACTGCAGCGTTCGCTGCGCATGGAGGGGTATGAGGTGAGGACCGCGGCCGACGGTCACGCGGCGCTCGAGCAGGGGCACTCGTTCGCCCCCGATCTGGTGATCCTCGATCTCGGCCTGCCCAAGCTCGACGGCCTCGACGTCGCGCGCGAGCTGCGCGCCGACGACGATGTGCCGATCCTGATCTTGACCGCCCGCGACGCCCTCGAGTCGCGCGTCGAGGGGCTGGACGCGGGCGCCGACGACTATCTGGTCAAGCCGTTCGAGCGCCAGGAGTTGCTGGCGCGGATGCGCGCGCTGCTGCGGCGCCGTCCGCCCCGGGGCTCGGCGCCGCTGCGCGTCGGCGACCTGTCGTTGAACGTCGACACGCACGAGGTGCTCCGCGGCGAGCGCACGATCGACCTCACTCAGCGCGAGTTCGAGCTGCTCGAGTACCTAATGCGCAACGAGCGCATCGTGATCTCGCGCCAGCGTCTGCTCGACGAGGTCTGGGGCTACGACCCGTTCTCGACGACGAACACGATCGAGGTGTTCGTCTCGAATCTGCGCCGCAAGCTGGAGGCCGACGGCGAGCCCCGCCTCCTGCACACGATCAGGGGAGCCGGCTACGTCCTCCGCGCTTAGGGCTCCGGCACCGCTGCGCCGCATCGGCGAACGGATCTCCGCCAGCTTCGACCGGCTGCCGATCCGCGTACGACTGGCTGGCGTCTCAGCGCTCTTGACCTTCGTGATCCTCTGCGCGTTCGCGCTCGCGATCGGATCGCTGACGGTCGAGCGCATCCGCAGCGACTTCAACCGCGAGGTGCTCGAGACCGCCAACCAGCTGCCCTCGCAGCTGCACATCAGCATCGACCCGCTGAGGATCAGCACGCCGTTGGAGGACTTCGCCACTCCTGCCGACCACGCCGAGATCAGGCTGTTCTCGCTGGGCCTCAAGCTGATCGGCCAGGAACCGGCCGGCGCGCCCGCGCTCGGTGCGCCGTCATCGACGCCGCACACGGTCAACGGCTATCGCGTGATCAGTCGCGAGGCGGTCGTGCGCTTGAGCGAAACAGGCCAGCCGATCGGGCAGGTGTGGGTCCAATACGGCCGTCAGGTGGCGGCCACCGAGGCGACGGTCAAGCGCGTCGAGCTGTTCCTCGTGTTGGGCGTGCTCGCCGGCAGCCTGCTCGCGCTGGCAGCCGGAATCGCGATCGCGCGCCGCGCGATGGCGCCGATCGCGCTACTCACATCGACCGCCGCTGAGATCGCGCGAACGCGCGATCCTTCGCGCGGCATGCCGCAGTCACAAGCCGACGATGAGGTCTCCGAGCTCGCGCACACGCTAGAGGGGATGCTGCGAGAGCTCGACGCCGCGCGCGGCGAGACCGAGTCGATGCTCGCCCGTCAACGCCGCTTCGTCGCCGACGCCTCGCACGAGCTGCGCACACCGCTGACGAGCGTGCTCGCGAACCTCGAGCTGCTCGCGGAATCGCTGCGCGGCGAACAGGGCGAGGCGGCAAGCTCTGCGCTGCGCTCCTCGCGGCGCATGCGCCGGCTGGTCGCCGACCTGCTGCTGCTGGCGCGTACGGACGCGGCGCGTGTGGTCGCACGCGAGCCGTGCGACCTGACGCAGATCGTCGTCGAGGCGGCGGGCGAGCTCGGGCCCGTGAGCGCCGCCCACGAGATCACGCTCGACATCCATCCCGCGAAGGTGGTGGGCGCGCGCGACGAGCTGCACCGCATGACGATCAACCTGATCGAGAACGCGCTGCGCCACACACCCACCGGCACGACGATCCGGGTCGCGACGCTCACCACCGCCGAGGATCGGGCGCGACTGATCGTCGAAGACGACGGGCCGGGCGTCCCAGCCGAGCTCGCGCCGACGCTGTTCGAGCGCTTCGTCCGAGGCGCCGGCGACCGTGGCGGCTCGTTCGGGCTCGGGCTCGCGATCGTGCAGGCCGTCGCCGTCTCGCACGAGGGCTCGGTCGCGCTCGAGCCTTCGCAACTCGGCCCGACGGGCGCGCGCTTCGTCGTGACGATGCCCGCCTGCTCAGACCTCGACGACGACCGGCAGCACCATCGGGCGACGCTTGAGGCGGTCGTAGACTAGCTTCGCGAGGTCGTCGTGCAGCGCCTGCTGCAGCAGGTCCACCTCCCTCATTTCCTCACCCGCCGCATCGGTCAGCGAGCGCTCGACCGTCTCGCGGATCTCCTCGACCAGCTCGTCGGCCTCGTCGAGGAACGGCACGCCGCGGAAGATCACCTCGGGGTCGGCGACCGAGCGACCGTCCTGCTCGGCGATCGTGACGACCACGATGAAGATGCCGTCGGCTGAGAGCATCCGCCGGTCGCGCAGCGCCGCATCGGCCAGCTCGCCGATCTCGACGCCGTCGACGAACGTCATCCCCGACTGCTCGCGCGCGGCGAAGCGTGCGCCACGCGCGTCGATCTCCAGCGGCAACCCGTTGTCGCCCTGGAAGATGTCACGCGGCGGCACGCCGACGGCCTCCGCCAATTGCGCGTGCAGGCGCAGGCGCTTGAAGTCTCCGTGAAACGGCATCACGTAGCGTGGCTTGACGAGGTTGAGCATCAGCTTGACCTCCTCCGCGTAACCATGCCCAGAGGCGTGGACGGGCGCCTCGCGCGGGGTGATCACGTCGCAGCCGATGTGGTAGAGCCGATCGATCGTCTCGTTGACGGCGCGCTCGTTACCCGGAACCGGCGTCGCCGAGAACACGACCGTGTCGCCGGACTTCAGCTCGACCTGAGGGTGATCGCGGTAGGCCATGCGCCTGAGCGCCGACAGCGGCTCGCCCTGCGACCCGGTCGAGACGATCACGACGCGCTCGTCGGCGAAGTCTGTGATCTCGCGCGGTCCCACGAGCGTCCCGTCGGGGATCTCGATGTGCCCGAGCGTGCGTCCGATGCCGACGTTCTTGCGCATCGAGCGTCCCACCAGCGCGACCTTGCGTTCGAGCGCGTAGGCGGCATCCACAACCTGCTGCACGCGGTGGATGTTGGACGCAAAGCTCGTCACCACGATCCGCCCCTCGCACCGGGCGAACACCTCCTCCAGGTGCGGCCCGACGACCGACTCCGACGGCGAGAAGCCTGGGCGGTCCACGTTCGTGGAGTCCCCGCACAGCAGCAGCACTCCCTCGCGGCCGAGCTCGGCCAGGCGCGAGACGTCCGCCGGCGGGCCGACAACGGGCGTTTGGTCGAACTTGTAGTCGCCCGTGATCAACACCGTGCCGAGCTCGGTGCCGAGCGCGACAGCGCTCGAGTCGGGGATCGAGTGGGTCATGTGCACGAGCTCGAGCGAGAACGGTCCCAGCTCGAGACTCTCGCCCGGCTCGATCTCGTTGAGCTCGACGTCGCGCAGCTTGTGCTCGTCCAGCTTGGATCGCGCCATCGCCACCGTCAGCGCGCCGGCGTAGACCGGCGGTAGAGCGTGCTGACCGAGCTCGCGCAGCACCCACGGCAGTGCGCCGAGGTGGTCCTCGTGCCCATGCGTGATCACGATCGCCTCGATCTCGTGAGCGCGCTCGCGCAAGTAGGAGAAGTCCGGCAGCACGAGGTCGATGCCGACCATCTCAGGCGTCGGGAAACGCAGGCCCACGTCGACCACGACGATGCGGCCGTCGTACTCGACGACGGTCATGTTCTTGCCTATCTCGCCCAGCCCGCCGAGCGGCAGGACTCGCAGCTTTGCGCTCACGCGGGCGTGCTCGTGAGCAGGCCGTGGCGTTCGAGCATCGCGCGCACCGTCTCTGTCTCCTCGTCGGTCGCCTCCACCAGCGGCAGGCGCAGGCCGCCGACGTTGTGGCCCAGCAGGTTCAGCGCGGCCTTCGTGCAGGTCGGACTCGGAGCGAGGAACAGTGTCCGGTATACGTCCTGTAGTGACGCGTCGATCTCGGCGCGCCGCTCGGGCTCCTCGACCATGCGGCGCATCTCGTTGCCGACGAGATGACTGGAGACGCACACGCCACCGGCACCGCCCATGTCGAGCGTGGGCGCGAATGAGGTGTCGTCGCCAGCGTAGACAGCGAGTCCATCGATCAGCTGCAGCTCGTCGGCGTTGGCCTGCTTGACGCCCTCGATGCCGTCGATCTGCGCCAGCTCCGCCAGCAGCTCAGGACCGATGTTGGTGCCGGTTCGACTGGGGATGTTGTAGAGCATGATCGGCTTGTCCGTGGCAGCGGCGATCGCCTCGTAGTGGCGCTTGAGACCGAGCGGGCTCGGCCGGTTGTAATAGGGCGTGACCGAGATCAGCGCGTCAGCGCCCAGCGCCGTGGCGCGTTCGGTCAGGTACACGGCATTGCGGGTGTCGTTGGTGCCGGTGCCGGCAACGATCGTCTTACCCGGCGGGCACTCGGCGACCGCGAGCGCGATCAGCTCGAGCTGCTCGTCATCGGCGAGGGTAGCCGCCTCGCCCGCGCTGGCGGCCACGACGAAGCCGTCCGAGCCGTTGTCAGCGAGGTGGCGCATGAGCGACACGAACGAGTCCTCGTTGACCGCGCCGCGTTCATCGAATGGCGTGACAATCGCCGTCAAGATCGTGCCGAGCTGCATGTCGGTCAGTATTCCACGCGCGGACGCATTAGAACAACAAGCTCTCGAGGCCCACCGTCGGCGATCGCTCGAGCGTGCCGACGCGCCTGACCGCGAGCAGGACGCCCGGCATGAACGACTCACGGCCGATCGTGTCGTGGCGGATCGTGAGCGTCTGCGCGAGATCCCCGAGGATCACCTCTTGATGAGCGACGAGGCCGGGCAGGCGCACGGAGTGAATCGGCGGCGGCTCGCCGCCGCTTGCCGCGGCCATCAGCCGCGCTGTGCGCGCTGCGGTGCCGCTGGGCGCGTCGAGCTTGGCGTCGTGATGCAACTCGATGATCTCGGCCTTGCGCATGTGCCGCGCGGCCTCGGCCGCGAAGCGCATCATCAGCAGCGCGCCGATCGCGAAGTTGGGAGCGATCAGGACGTTGGCGGCCGCCCCGCTCTGGCTGGCCGCTTCGAGCGGCGCCGGATCAAAGCCGGTGGTGCCGATCACCACGTGCACGCCGGCGCGCAGACACGCGAGTGAGTTCTCGAGCGCCGTGTCGGGCTGCGTGAAGTCGACCACCACCTCGGCGTCCGCGAGTACGTCCGCGAGCGCCGTGTCGAGCAGCGGGTCGGCGCGTCCGACGAGCTCCATGTCCTCGGCGCCGAGCACCGCGTCGCACACCGTTCGCCCCATGCGCCCGGCGGCGCCGGCGACGACCACCTTGATCATCGTGCCGCCCTCGGTGCGCCGGAGGCGGCGCCGAGCGGCTCGATCGCCGCGAGGAACTCGCTTTCCGCCGGCCCGACGCCGGCGACGGATAGCGAGCCCGGCGTGAACAGCTCGCCCGCGAGCGAGCGCACCGCGTCGATCTCGACCGAGTCGATCCGCTCGAGCATCTCGTTGACAGACAGGATCGGCATGTCGTTGAGCAGCGACGCACCAAGGCGGCTCATGCGCGCACCCGTGGACTCCATGCCGAGCACGACGCGCCCCTTGAGGTTCTCGCGCGAGCGCGCCAGCTCCTCGGCGCTCGCGGGGTCCTCCACGCAACGCTCGAGCTCGGCCGCGACCACCGCCAGCGCCGCGGCGATGTTGTCCGGCCGCGTGCCCACGTACAGCCCCACCTCGCCCGTATCCGCGTACAGGCTGGAGAACGTGAAGACCGAGTAGGCAAGACCCCTGCGCTCACGGATCTCTTGGAACAGCCGCGACGAGGAGGTGCCGCCGAGCACGCCTTCGAGCACGCGCAGCGCGAAACGTCGCTCGTCGCGGCTGTTCCAAGAGATCCGTGAGCGCAGGGGTCTTGCCTACTCGGTCTTCACGTTCTCCAGCCTGTACGCGGATACGGGCGAGGT
>JASLHP010000039.1 GCA_030149625.1 Solirubrobacteraceae bacterium | reverse complement strand
GCTCCGAGCCGCCGCTGGCGATCTCGAGGCCGCCGATGACGACGTCGAAGCATTGCGCGAGCCGTCCGTCGGCCGGGTGGCGCTTGGCGCAGGGGTGCGTCTCGAGCGGAAAGTCGTAGACGATCGTCGGCGCGGACAGCCGCGGCTCGACCTCCGTCGCGTACAGCCGGTGCACGGAGTCCGGCCAGGCTTCCGCGCGCGGCGCCTCGCCGCACTGCGCTCGCGCCGGCGCGCGGCCAGCGGGCGTCGCGGCCGTGTCGAAGCAGCGCGAGCCGCTGTGCTGCTCGATCGCGTCGCGCAGTGAGATCCGCCGCCACGGCGGCTCGAGGTCGATGCTGGCGCCGCGGAAGCTGACCGTCGTGGTTCCCAGCGCCGTCCTCGCCAGATCGCTCACGAGCCGCTCGACGAGCGCCGCCGAGTCGCGGTAGCCGCTGTAGGACATCGACCACTCGAGCATCGTGAACTCGGGGCTGTGCCGCGTGGAGATGCCCTCGTTGCGAAAGCAGCGCCCCAGCTCGAACACACGCTCGAGGCCTCCGATCGCGCAGCGGCGCAGATGCAGCTGACTCGAGGCGCGCAGCGCGGCCTCGCGCTCGAGCGCGTGGTGGTAGGTGCGAAACGGGCGCGCGAGCGCGCCGCCCGCGCCCGCCAGCAGCGTCGGCGTTTCCAGCTCTACGAACTCGTTGTCTCGCATCCACTCGCGAATCGCGGCGACGAGCCGGGCTCTTGCGAGAAACCGCTCACGGAGCTCCGCGCTTTTCATCAGGGCGAGCTCGGGCCGGCGCGTGTGCTGCTCGATCTGGCTCAGCTCGCGGTTGCCGTGCATCGCCTTCGCGAGCAGTCTGCAGGCGACCGCCTCGAGGCCGACCTCGCCTCCGGGGAGCTTGCCGGCGCGCCCGGTCACGGTGACGATGTCGCCGATGTCCCAGGGCGCCGGCGCTTCGCTCGAGGCGTCGCTCGCGATGCGCACGCGTATCGCCCCCGAGCGGTCGCGCAGCTCCAGGAAGGTGACGGGGCCACGTCTGCGCCGCGCGGTCACGCGCCCGGCGAGGTGGCGCAGCTCGTGCGGTCGATCGAGCGCGAGCACGCTTGCGATCAGGCTGCGGTCGCTCGGCTCGAACTGTGGGAACGGATCGATGCCGTCCGCCCGCAGCCGCTCGGTCTTCGCCCGGCGGCGCTGGTGCTCGGCGAGCGCCGTCGTCACGACGCGGCCGCCCGCCGACGCCCAACGGCGGCCGCCGCCAGCCCGTCTAATCGGCTGCTGGGACCGCGCTCTGCGCATCTGCGGCGGGCGGCGACGGCGCGGTCTGTGCTGATGCGCCCGACGGGACTCGAACCCGCATGTGCGGCTTTGGAGGCCGGTGCTCTTAGAACCAGGTTGCGGCGGCCGCTTCCCCATGATCGACGAGCTAGGCACGCAGCGTCCAGCGCTCGATGGTACGACTTCTTGGATCGATCCCTGGCGACAGGACAACGAATCATGGTTACCACTTCCGCTTGGACCTGTTTCTTTTTTCCATTTGAGCTACGGGCACAGGACGCGTGCTGCTTCACCACTTGTTTCACTGATTTGACTGAAGCCCAGATGCTAGCCGCAGCCACCGATGCGAGTCAAATAATCGGAAACAAGATGCAGTCTGGACCGTCGTGGGTGCCGCCCGGCGCGGCGGATGCCGGCATCCCGCGCCGCGGATGCTCCCGCCCGAGGCGGCGGGTGCCGATCTCGCGCGAGTGCGCTCAGACGGAGCGCAGCGGCCGACGCGCGGCGTGGATCGCTTCGACCGCGGCCTTCGGGCCGACGTATGGCGCGAGCACGGTGAACGTGAGGTGGTCGACGAGGCACGGCAGTCGCGCGAGACGCCCGCCGGCGACGTAGCTGGAGATGATCGCCCACAGCGCGCCGGTGACCGCCTCGCCGGCGACGTTGGGCCCGCGGCGCGGCTCGGGGCCGTGTTCGGTGAGGAACTTGGTGAAGCCCTCGACCGAGCGCGTCATGCGGCCGATGATGCCGGGCCCGACCTCGAACAGGTCGATGAACGCGATCCGCAGCAGCGCCTCCTGGGCGACGAGGTACTCGACGAACTTGACCATCGCCCGGTAGACGCCCTCCGGCCAGCTGGCGACGTCGTCGAAGCTCGCGCTGACCGTGTCGAGTCCTTCGCGCACGAATTCGTCGAGCACCGCGAGGAAGCACTCTTCCTTGCTCGGGAACTGCTTGTGGAACGCCTCCGTGGAGACGCCCGCGAACTGCGCGATCTGCGGGTCGGTGAGGTGCGAGTAGCCCTCGTCGAGCGTCAGGTGGACGACCGAGCCGAGCACCCGCGCGCGCTTGTCGTCGCGCGCGAGGAAGGCGGCCGGCGTCGGCGGCTCGCGTCCCTGCGAGCTGATCGCGGGCACGCCGAGGCGCGCGGCGGCGGGAATCCGGTAGGACTCGATCCAGTCGAGCACTTCGTCGGTCATCGCGTACAGCTCGCGCTCGCGGCGATCGAGCATGCGCGTGAACACCGCGTGGCGCACGCCGCCGACGATCGCGCGCGACATCAGCCGCGGGAAGCCGACGCCGTCGGGCGCCATCTGGAAGGCGCTGCCGACGAGGCGCTCGAACGTGAGGTTCGCGAGCTGCATGCGCTCGCGCGCGGACGGGCCGACGCCGAGCGCGTCGACGAGCACGAGCCGCGGCCCCTTGGGGTTCTCGGCGACGTCGTCGAGCAGCGCCTTGCACGCGGCGTGCAGGCGGTTGGCCCAGCCGCGCTCCTGCGTCCAGGCGTCGAGCGCGACCTTGCGGGAGCGCGCGACGACGATGTCGTAGGTGCCGAGGAAGCACTGCTCCTTGTTCGTGAACAGTTCGTAGAAGGCCCGCCGCGAGACGCCGGCGAGCCCGATCACGTGCGCCACGGTCGTGGCCTGGTAGCCGCGCTGGGAGACCGACTCGATCATTCCGCCGTACAGCCGCGTGCGCTGGTTGCGCGCGACCTCGTCACGCTCCATGCCGCTCGGCCCGTGCGGCAATCGGCGGTAAAGCGGCGCCACTTGGCTCCCTGTTCGGCTCATCCCCACGATTCAGAAACGTAGATCAAAACTCCTCCTTGTGCAAGTTCCCTCGACGTTTAATAACAAGACTGCTGAAACGATTCCAGTGGTGTCTCCGTCCCGGTCAAACGTCCGACAGACAAAGCAATTCGGGTTGACGGTCGAAGATCGGCGCAAGCAGGGGATTTGGGCGATTCGGCCGCGTTCGCGGGCATGCGCTTTCGTACCGCGCGAGTCAGAGACGTCGCCGGCGAAACGAGCGCCGGCGACGCACCCGCGCCGGACGGAACGCTCAGGCGCTGAGCGTCAGGCGCCTCGGGCCGGGGCTGAACCCGAGCTCGACGAGCGTCTCGGCGAGGCTCGAGGCGGTCGCGGGCGCGCCGTCGATGCGCTCGAGCGCGAGCTTGCCGACGCGCCCGTCGCGGACGGCGTCGGCGAGCGCGACGAGCGCTTCGCGCAGCGGCTCGTGCTCGCGCGCGCCGGCTGCTTCGCGCAGCGTCGAGAGGCTTCGCCCGCCGCGCTCGACGTACAGCGCGGGCTCGTCGGCCACGAGCACGACGTAGGCGCCGGCGACGCGCGCGGGGCGCGCCGCCTTCGGCTCGCTCGCGTCGCGCTTGGGCCAGGCGAGCGCGGCGCCGTAGGGCTGCGCGGGATCGGCGGCGGCGATCACGAGCGTGCGCAGACGCTCGCCGCCGAAAGCCGCGTCGAGCGCGTCCTCGCCGCGCGCGAGATCGCTCGCGGTGTGTCTGTCCCGCGGCGGGGCCGGCGCGGGCGTGCCGCGCAGCCGCTCGACGGCGCCCGGCAGCGCGAACTGCGCGCCGCCCATGCCCTCGATGAAGTAGCC
>JASLHP010000030.1 GCA_030149625.1 Solirubrobacteraceae bacterium | reverse complement strand
TGCGCGCGGCGCAGCCGGCCGCGGCGAGCGCCGCCGGCGAGCCGCACCGCCACGACCTCGAGCGCCGGGGAGCTCTCGAGATCCGCCAGGGCGCGCTGCTGCCAGCGCGGCGTGGGCGGACCGTCGAGCACGACCTCGATGCGACGAGGCGCCGCGCTCATCTCGCGCGGCGCGAGGCGCGCGACCGCGAATGCCGGCGCTCGGGCACGAACTCGCCGGCGCGCTCCTGCACCCGCCGAACACTAGGGTGCGCGCGTGCGCTTTTCAAGCTCCGCGGACGCCGCTGCTGACGCGCTCTCGCCCACAGATCGAACCGTGCGCCCTCGCGTACTGATGCTGGGGATGGGCTGGTTCCCGTCCTCGCTCGGCGGGCTCGATCGCTACTACCGCGCTCTGTTCGAGGAGCTCCCGGAGGCGGTCGGCGTGGTGATCGGCCCGGCCGCGGAAGCTCCCGAGCGCATCGAGGTTGCAGCGCGGCACGAGCTCGCGCTCCCGCGGCGCCTGCTCGGCTTCTGGATCGCGGCACACCGCGCCGCGCGGGACGGCGTCGAGATCGTCGATGCTCACTTCGCGCTGTACGCCGCGGCGCCACTGCTGCTCGGCCGGCTCGGCAGGAGCCCGACGGTCTTCCACTTCCAAGGCCCGTGGGCCGAGGAGAACGTCGCCGCGCATGACAGCTCGCGCGTCCGCTTCGCTCTGCGCAAGTCACTGGAGCGGCGCGTGCTGCGCAGAGCCGACGCCTTCGTCGTGCTCTCGAGCGCGTTTCGGCGCGTGCTGCTCGAGCGCTATCGGATGCCTCCGTGGGACATCCACGTGTGGCCTCCCGCGGTCGCGCTCGACGTGTTCACCCCCGGCGAGCGCGCGAGCGCGCGAGCGCGACTCGCGCTCGCGCCGGAGGCGTTCGTCGCCGCGTGCGTGCGCCGTCTGGTGCCACGCATGGGATTCGACGTGCTGCTCGACGCATGGACGCGGATCGAGGCCGAGCTGCCGCCCGGCGCGACGCTGCTGTTGGCCGGCGATGGCCCGCTCGCCGACGAGCTCGGCGAGCGCGTCGCGCAACCGCCGCTGGCCGGTCGCGTGCGCATGCTCGGGCGTGTCAGCGACGCGGAGCTGATCGACGTCTATCGCGCGGCCGACGTCGCAGTCGTGCCGACGCTCGCGGTCGAGGGCTTCGGGCTGGTGGTGCTCGAGGCGGCGGCCTGCGGCACGCCGAGCATCGTCAGCGACGTCGGCGGACTACCCGACGCGGCGGCGCCGCTGGACGCCTCGCTGGTGATTCCCGCGGCCGACAGCGCGGCGCTTGGGGCGCGCCTGCGGGCAGCGGCCGCCGGCGCCCTGCCGAGCCGCGAGGCGACGCGCCTGCACGCCGAGCGCTATTCCTGGCCGAAGTTGGCCGAGCGCCATCGCAAGCTCTACCGTGGTCTCGCCGCCGGCGAACGCGACGCACGCCCGCGGATCGTCTACCTCGACCACGTCGCAAGGCTCTCCGGTGGCGAGATCGCGATCCTGCGGCTGCTGCCGCACCTGCACGGCGTGCACGCCCACGTGATCCTCGGCGAGGACGGGATCCTCGCCGAGCGCCTGGAGCAGGCGGGGATCTCCGTCGAGGTGCTGCCCTTGCCCACCAGCGCGCGCGACGTGCGCCGCGACGCCGTGCGCCTCGGCGGCACGGCGCCGCGCGCGGCGCTGCAAACGCTGTCCTACGCGACGCGCTTGGCCTGGCGCCTGCGCCGTCTCGAACCCGATCTCGTGCACACGAACTCGCTGAAGTCCGGCGTCTACGGGAGCTTTGCGGCGAAGGGCGCACACGTTCCGCTCGTCTGGCACCTACGTGACCGGATCGCCGCGGATTACCTGCCGAAGCCCACGGTGCGCGTCATGCGCGGCTTCATCGCGCGCGCAGCCGACGGCGTGATCGCCAACTCCAGCGCCACGCTCGCGACGCTGCCACGGAGCGTGGGCGAGCGCGGCTGCGTGATAGCGGACTCCGTCGAGGTCTCACCGCTGCCGCGCAAGCCCGACGACGGTGCGACGACGTTCGGCATGCTCGGGCGGATCGCGCCTTGGAAGGGACAGGATCTGTTCTTGCGAGCGTTCGCCGCCGCCTTCCCTGGAGGGCCCGAGCACGCGGTGCTGGTCGGTACGCCGATGTTCGGCGAGGAGTCCTACGAGCGCGAGCTGCACGATCTCGCCACCGAGCTGGGCTTGGCCGAGCGGGTCGAGTTTCGCGGCTTTCGCGAGGATGTCTGGCGCGAGCTCGCCTGCTTCGACGTGCTCGTGCACGCGTCGACGATCCCCGAGCCGTTCGGCCAGGTCGTGCTCGAGGGGATGGCGGCGGGGCTCGCGGTGCTCGCACCCGACGAGGGCGGTCCCGCGGAGGTGATCGACGACGGGCGCACCGGGCGGCTGTTCCAGAGCCGCGACGCTGACTCGCTGGCGCGCGCGATGCTCGCGCTGCGCGCGGACCCGGCCGAGCGCAGACGTCTCGGCGACGCGGCCCGGCTCGCGGTCGAGGACTACCGTCCACAGACGCTGGCCGGGCGCCTCGAACGCGTCTACGAGCGCGTACTGCAAGTTCGCTCTCAAGCATCGCCCGCCGAGCGCCGATAGACGGGCGACGCCTCTTGTCCCTGTCTCCAGGAGTCCAGCGTGAACCTGTCGATCAAGCCTCGCCGTCCCCTCGCACGGCTCGTGCCGCCGCGCGCCGCGAGCGCCGCGAGCGCCAGCCTGATCCTCTTGCTGCTGCCTCCCGTCAACTCGATCGCGGCGCCGAGCCCGGCGCGGGGCGAAGAACAGAGCGCACGGGCCGCGGAACGGGCCACGTTGGCCGAACAGCGGGCGGGCGCGCGCGAAGCC
>JASLHP010000022.1 GCA_030149625.1 Solirubrobacteraceae bacterium | reverse complement strand
CGACGCGCAGCGGCTGATGCTCCACAACCCCGAGCTGCTGGAGCAGGTGACCCCCGAGCTGCTCGCGATGGGCATGGGCATGGCCGCGTTCACGCCGCCCCGGCCCGCCGACCATGAGGACGTGCTCGCGCTCGCCGCGACGTTCGCGCACCAGGACGGGACCAAGGTGCTAAACGACACGATCCAGTACCTGATCGAGCGCTCGCAGGACGAGGAGGCGTGGCTGCGCTCGCTCGCCGCCACCACCCTGCCCACGACGGTGATCTGGGGCATCTACGACGCGATCGCCCCCGTCCGGGTCCCCAACCACGTCTGGGAGGCGCACCTGATGTTCAAGCCCGGGCGCAACGCCTACTACCTGATCCCGGGCGCCAACCACTACGTCCAGAACGACCGCCCCGACGCCTACGTCCAGGTCGTCCTGCACGCGCTCGACTCCCCCGAGGACGCTGCGCCCGGCGCGCTCGACGGCGCAGTCGACGCCCCCTTGCTCGTCGACCGCTCGCGCACGGAGCTGCCGGACGCGGCCGAGCTCGTCGCCCGGCGCGCGCCCACGCCCGACGGCGCCTAAGCCGCGGTCGAACCCACCGCGCGCAGCTCGTCGAAAACCGGCTCGGCGACGAGACGCTCTCGCACGCCTGCGGAATAGCGCTTGAAGGACTCGAGCCCCGGAAGCGGGTTCGCGCCGTCGGGGTGCTCCACGACATGGACGACGGTGACGCCGTCGCCCAGCACGAACACCTCGTATCCGAAGCCGTCGAGATCGAGGCCTTCGAGCTCGGCGAACACGCCGCGGATCAGCTCCTCGTTCTCGGCGGCCGCCTCGGGCCGGACCTCGTAGCGAACCATTTTCCTGGCCATGTCGATCTCCTTTCAGGCTGCCTTGTCGAGCTTGATCTCCGGCGCTGCGATCGACGTCACGGGCGCGATCGTCTCACGCCGCCGTCTGCTCGGCAGGGCCAACCCGCAGAGCGCGCCGGCCAGCGCAAGCCCGGAGGAGACGGCGATCGCCGGGCCGAAGCCGTCGATGAACGACTGCGAGGTGGCATAGCCGCCGGCCGCCGCGAACACCGCCACCGCCACGGCGATCCCGAACACGCCGCCGAGCTCTCGCATCGTGCTGTTGATCCCCGCCAGCTTGCCGGCCGTCTCGATCGTGGCCGAGCCGACCACCGAGTTCTGCGCGGAGGGAAGGGCCATCGAGATCCCCACGCCGGCGACGATCAGCGGCACCACCAGGTGGGAGAAGGGCAGCCCCGTGCGGGCGATCGCCGCGATCCAGGCTGTGCCCGCACATTGGATCGCCAGGCCGCCGACCATCAGCGGCCGCTCGCCGATCCGGTCCACCAGCGCTCCGGCGATCGGGGCGATGACGATGAACGTGGACGTCCAGACCATCAGCCGCAGGCCGGCCTGCAACGGGTCGTAGTGGAGCCCGTTCTGCAGCAGCTGCGGGAAGAAGAACACGTCGCTGAACAGCGAGCCGAGCACGAAGAAGATCGCCGCGTTGCCGGCCGTGAACGTGCGCGAGCGGAAGAAGCCCATCGGCACCATCGGGTCGCGCGCGCGCAGCTCCCAGCGCACGAACGCGATCGCGAACGCCACGCCGCCCAGCAGCGAGACGATCACCTCCGCGCTCCCCCAGCCGGCCGTGTTGCCCCGCACGAGCCCCCAGACAACGCCGAAGGCCGCGCCGGTCATCAGCAGCACGCCCGGCACGTCGAGCCCGACGTCCCTGCCGCGGCTCTCGCTGATCTTGCCCAGCACGAACGGGATCGCCAGCAGGCCGATCGGGACGTTCACCCAGAAGATCCACTGCCATTCGATCCCCTGCACGATCGCGCCGCTGACGATCGGCCCGAGCGCGACGGCGATGCCCGTCACCGCGCTGAACATGCCGATCGCGGTGCCGCGCCTCTCGGGCGGGAACGCTGCGGTGAGCAGCGCCAGCGCGAGCGGAAGGATGAACGCTGCGCCCATCCCCTGGACGGCCCGCGCGGCGATCAGCATCCCCCCGCTCGAGCTGAGCGCGCACGCCGCCGACGCCACCGAGAACAGCGCGAGCCCGGCCACGAACATGCGCCTGCGCCCGAAGCGGTCGCCCAGCGCCGCCGCGGTCATCAGCAGGACCGCGAAACTCAGGTTGTACGAGTTGACGGTCCACTCCAGCTCGCCGACCGAGGCGTGCAGCGCGTGACGCACCGTGCTGAGCGCCGTTGCGACGACGACCGTGTCGAGCGCCGCCATCATCGAGGCGAGCCCCGTGAGGACGACGACCCAGCGCCTGTTTCCGATGTTCGCGTCTGGCTGCATGCGGATCTCCTTCGGTTTCGCTTTCACCTTGTGAGATCCGAATGCGTGCCGCGATCCATCGCGGCGGCGAGCGAATCAGCCGAAGGGGGCGAGGTCGGTGTCGATGAACGCGGTGATCTCCGCGATCCGCCCGTCCTCGTCGAGCCTGAGCACCTGCAGCACGTCCACGTGCGTGCCGTCCGGCATCGCGTGGCGGCTCGCGACGGCCGCCTGCCCGTTGGCATGGGCGAGGCGCGAGCGGTGGCGTTTGTCCTCCGCCAGCGGTCCGCGCGCGAAGAACGCTCGCGCGGCCTCGGCGCCGCGGAACCACGAGGGCCGCGGTGGCATCGCCACGATCGCGTCCTGCGCGAGCATCGAGACGACGGCGTCCACGTCCCCCGCGTCCCATGCCTCGACGAAGCGCCCCACGACCTCGCGCACGCGCTCGTCGCCGAGCGCGCGCAGCGTCTGCTGCTGCGCCCGCTCAGGGAGGTGCTGGTCGATCGTCGCGTGCGCGCGCTGAAGCGCGCTGTAGACGGCCTTCGTGGTGGTCTCGAGCGCTTCCGCCGTCTCCGCCCCCGAGAACCCCAGCACGTCCCGCAGGATCAGCACCGCCCGCTGTCGCGCCGGCAGATGCTGGAGGGCGGCGACGAACGCCAGCTCGACGCTCTCACGCTGCTCGTAACGCGCGTCCGGCGAGGC
>JASLHP010000405.1 GCA_030149625.1 Solirubrobacteraceae bacterium | reverse complement strand
GGTCGTGTCGATCGCCAAGAACTACCGCAACCAGGGGCTGCCGTTCTTGGACTTGATCCAGGAGGGCACGCTCGGGCTGGTGCGCGCGGCCGAGAAGTTCGACTATCGCAAGGGCTTCAAGTTCTCCACGTATGCGACGTGGTGGATCCGCCAGGCGATCGCGCGTGCGCTCGCGGACAAGGCGCGCACGATCCGGATCCCCGTGCACGTGGTCGAGAAGCTCAACAAGATCGGGCGCGCCGAGCGCAAGCTCGTCACCGAGCTGGGCCGTGAGCCGACGGCGCACGAGATCGCCGAGGTCACCGGCATCGATCCCGAGGAGGTCGACTCGATCAAGCGTTCCGCGCAGGCTCCGGTGTCGCTGGAGAAGCCCGTGGGCGACGAGGAGGAGTCGGAGTTCGGCCAGTTCATCGCCGATGAGCGCGCCGAGTCGCCCTACGAGCGCGCCGCGGAGATCCTCACGAAGGAGGCGCTGCGCGAGGCGCTCGAGAACCTCTCCTACCGCGAACGCCGCGTGCTCGAGCTGCGCTACGGGCTCGGCGGCGAGCACCCGCGTACGCTCGACGAGGTCGGGCGTACGTTCAACGTCACACGCGAGCGCATCCGCCAGATCGAGAACCAGTCGCTGAAGAAGCTGCAGAGTCTCGCCGAGGCGCAGAAGCTGCGCGACGTCGCGTAGCGCGAGGCTTTCGTCCAGGCCCGCCCGCGCCGCTCAAGCCGGGCGACGCGATTGCCGATCAGAAGACATGTTCGACGTCAAGGCCGCGCTGCGAGAGCTCGTCGAGAAAGGCGGCTCCGACCTGCACCTAAAGGTCGATTCGGCGCCGCTGTATCGCGTGAACGGCGAGCTCGGGATCGACCAGGGCGCCTCATCGCTCAGCGCCGAGGACACCGAGAGCGCGCTGCGAGCGCTGCTCAGCGATGAGATCAAGCTCGCGGAGTTCGGGCAAGAGCACGAGGTCGACTTCTCGTTCGAAATCGAGGGCGTCGCGCGCTACCGCATCAACGCCTTCCAACAGCGCGGCGTGATCTCGATGGCGTGTCGCGCGATTCC
Organism: Solirubrobacteraceae bacterium; assembly: GCA_030149625.1. Next base: position 5,717 of record JASLHP010000405.1, on the reverse strand, counting down.
CCACCGCATCAGCACGATCGACGAGCTGGCACTGCCGCCGGTCGTTCGCGAACTGGCCGAGGAGGAGCGCGGGATCGTGCTGCTGACGGGCACCACCGGCTCGGGCAAGTCAACGACGCTGGCAGCCATGATCGATCACATGAACCAGACGATGAGCAAGCACATCGTCACGATCGAGGACCCGATCGAGTTCGTGCACGCCGACAAGCGCTCGGTCATCAACCAGCGCGAGGTCGGCATGGACACCGCCTCCTTCAAGCGCGCGCTGCGCCGCGTGCTGCGTCAGGACCCGGACGTGATCCTCGTCGGCGAGATGCGCGACGAGGAGACCGTGCAGACGGCTCTGTCGGCCGCCGAGACCGGGCATCTCGTGCTCTCGACGATCCACACGGTCGATGCGACCGAGTCGATCAACCGCATGCTCGACTTCTTCCCGCCTCATCAGCACGGCCAGGCGCGCAGCATGATCGCCGGCACGGTCAAGGGCGTGATCTCGCAGCGGCTCGTACCCGGCGCTGACGGCGGTCGCGTCGCCGTGTGCGAGATCCTGCGCATGACCGGACGCGTGCGCGACATGATCGTCGACCCGTCGCAGACGGGCAAGCTCGTCGAGGTGATCACCTCGGGCGGCTATTACGGAATGCAGACCTTCGACCAAGCCCTGTACGGGCACGTGCAGGCCGGTCGCGTGACGTTCGAGGACGCGATGCGCGTCGCGTCCAGCCCTCACGACTTCAAGCTGCTGATGCAGGCCGAAGGGCGTCGAGGCACGACGATGGAGGATGTCGCCGCCGCCGAGGCGAATCGCGGCGACGCCGACACCAAGCCGTCGCTCGCGACCGCCTAGCCGCACGCTGGCGCCGACGGCCAGCACTTCAGTTGGTAAAGTAAAGGCTCAGATGGCCGTCGATGAGACCTGTCCGGTGTGCATGACCGCTGAGATCGTGTGCGGCAAGTGGACGTTGTTGCTCGTACGCGATCTGGCGGAGGGCCGTTCGCGATTCTGCGAGCTCGAACGCTCGCTTGCCGGCATCAGCCCACGCACGCTGTCGCTGCGGCTGCGCGCGCTGGAGGACCAGGGGATCGTCGAGCGACAGACCTTCGGCGAGGTGCCGCCGCGGGTCGAGTATGCGCTGACGGAGAAGGGTCGCGCGCTGCTGCCGATCATCGACGACATGCGCGCCTACGGGGAAGACTGGCTGGGCGCCGAGTGCGCGGAGCGGTCCGGCGACGCGTCGCAGGTCGCCGAGGCCGTCGCCAAGCAGGCGCTGGCAGTCGCATAGCGCCCGCCGCCGCGGCGCGGGCTGCAAGCGCGAGTGCGCCGGGCAGGAGCGCGCTCGATCAGCGCGAATTCAGCGCAGCATGAACCTGCTCGCGCTGCAAGCGACGCTGACCGAGTTCCTGGAGGCAGCGTCCGCGCATCTCACGGCTGAGGTGAGCGCCGGCGCCGAGGTCCGGTTTGCGCTCGAATCGCAGCGGACACGCAGGGGCGCGAGCGCCGCCGCGCTGTACTGCTACCGGGCGCTCACGGGCGAGTTCATCCTCGAGCGCGCCGCGCAGCTCGAACGGCTCGCTAGCCATGCGCCCGCGGTGAGCCTGCTGACGAGCTTCGACGGTCTCGAACGCTATCTCGCGAACGTGAACGCCGAGCCGACACGCGGCGACGCTCGCTCACGCGCGCGCGCCGCGCTGCTCGCTCTCCTGCGAGACGCGTTCGAGGAACAGACCGACTTCGAGCTGCGTCCAGAGCGTGTGCGCGCGGCGCTCGAGCGCATCGAGCGCTCGGCGCTCGCCGTCGCGGGGCAGACGATGCTGGTCGCGACCCTGCACGGGCTCGCGATCGGCTCCGCGGAGCTTGCGCTGACGAGTGGTCTGACGATCGCGCAGCCCGAGACCCTCGAAGGATTGCCGGAGGGAGCGCTGCTCGCCGGCGGCGATGGCCCGCAGGAGCACCTCGTCGTTTTGCTCAGCGCCGACGAGGACGACCCTGGCGAGGCGATCGCCGGTGGGCGCGAGATCCTCAAGGATCTGCTGCGTGCGCTGCGGCTGTTCGGCGACGGGCGTGTGACGCTCGGCGCGCTCGCGTGGGCGCGCGTCGCTGACGGCAGGTGGAAACCGCTCGCGCTCGGCGCGGGCGGGCGTCCACACGGGATGCTCGTCGTCTCGGCCGAGCAGGAGGACGAGCTGCGTGCCTTCTGCAACCTCGTCTCGCGTCGCGCGCCGTACGGCAACGAGCTGGCTTGGGCGCTCAGGCGCTTCGAGCTCGGCTGCGAGCGCGAGCGCTGGATCGAGGCGCTGACCGATCATCTGCTTGCGCTGCGCGTGCTGCTGGAGCCCGAGGGCCCGGACAGCGGGCTGCTGCCGGCGCGCCTGGCGGCGCTGTGCGCGACGCCCGATCGTCGGGCCGAGCTCACGGAGCGTGCGCTTGCGGCGCTGGCGCTCGAGCGCGAGGCGATGCTCGGCAGCGCCGGCGCGCACGCGGAGCGCTCGCGTGGCGCCCAGCGCGAGCTTGCACAGGACATGTCCGACCATCTGCGCGCGCTGCTCAGGGACGTCATCTGCGGTCATCTCGAGCCGAACCTGGTCGGCCTCGCCGACCAGCTGCTGACGGCGACGCCGGAGGAGCCGGCGATCGAGCAGAGCCCGCCGCGGGGCTCAGTCGAACAGCTGCTCGGCGATGCGAGCCAGGCCCAGGAGATCCTGGACGTCTTCATCTAGGTGCGCGACCACGATCGGCCGGCGCGCTCCCGCGGCTTTGGACAGGTGCTCGATCGTCGCGCGATCACGCTCGACCAGCACGTCGAAGTCCGCGAGATTGGCGGCGACGCGCGCGGCCAGGCGCTCGCCCAGGGCCGGCGCCAAAAGCTCGGCCACCTCGTCCACGGAGTGTCCGTCGAGGCCGTGCGTGTGCACGCGGTTGACGATCAGCTCGCCCACGGGCATGTCCTTGGCGGCGAGCCGCGCGAGCAGGAACTCGGCCTCCTGCGCCGGCTCGGGCTCGGGCGATGTGACGATCAGGAAGCTCGTCTGTGGCTCGCGCAGCAACTTCGCGACCTCGCGCGTGCGCTCGCCGAAGCCGTCGATCACACCGGTCAGCGAGCGAAAGAAGCGCGAGAGCTCGGCGAGCATGTCCACGCCCGTGACACGCGCGAAGATCGAGAACACGAGCGCGGTGCCCCGCCCGAACAGACGCGCGGTCAGCCCGCTGGGACCTAGAAAGACCTGCAGCGCGCGTCCCTCGAGGAAGCCGAGCATGCGCCCCGGCGCGTCGAGGAAGTCCAGTGCGTTGCGCGACGGCGGCGTGTCGAGCACGATCGCGTCGAACTCATGCTCCTCGTGCAGCTCGTAAAGCTTGGCGATCGCGCTGAGCTCATGCGAGCCGGCGATCGCTGTCGAGAGCTCGCCATAGACGGGATTCGCGAGGATCTCCTCGCGCTCGCGCTCCCCGGGCGCGAGCTGCGCGATCAGCTCGTCGAACGTGCGCTTGGCGTCGAGCATCAGCGCCCACAGCTCGCCCTCGACACGGATCTCGTGAGCGGCGAACAGCGCCGGCTCGATCCGGCGCGGCTCGGACGGCAGCTCGGCCAGCCCGAGCGCCGCGGCCAGGCGGCGGGCGGGGTCGATCGTGACCACGGCGACCTTCTTTCCCCGCTGCGCCAGCCCGAGCGCGAGTGCGGCCGACGTCGTCGTCTTGCCGACGCCACCGGCGCCGACGCACACGAGCACGCGCTTGTCGCGCAGGCGCTCCGCCAGCCTCGGCGGCGATGCTCCCTCGCTCGTCTCGGTCATCTCGGGATCGTAGTCACCATGCAGGAATCGCCCATCGCTATGCGAATACCCACCGGACGGGTTTCCCTCAATCGAGTATCGGAGCCACCGTGGAAGGCAAGGCAAAGGTCATCGCGTTCGCCAACCAGAAGGGCGGCGTGGCCAAGACGACGACGACGCTGAACCTCGCCGCCGCGTTTGCGGAGGAGGGTCACCGCGTGCTGTGCGTGGACATGGACCCGCAGGGCAACCTGACGATGTCGCAGGGGATCGACCCGGACACGCTCGAGCAGTCGATGTATGACGTGCTCGTGCACAAGGTCTCGATCCGCGAGGTCGTGCGCAAGCGCGAGATCGACGTCGCTTGCGCGTCGATCGACCTCGCGGGCGCCGAGATCGCGATGTCGACGATGATTGGGCGCGAGCGCTCGCTGCAGAAGGCCTTCGAACCGATTCTCGAGGACTACGACTTCATCTGCATCGACACGCCGCCGAGCCTCGGGCTGCTGACGATCAACGCGCTGACCGCGGCCGACAAGGTGATCGTCCCCGTCCAGTGCGAGTATCTGTCGATGCGCGGATTGATCCAGCTGCAGAACACGCTCGCGATGATCCGCGAGAACCTCAATCCGGGCGTTGACATCGAGGGTATCCTGCCGACATTGGTGGACTCGCGCACGATCCACGCGAAGGAGGCGATCGAGATCCTCGAGGAAAACTTCGGCGACCGCGTGTTCGCCTCGCGCATTCGCAAGACCGTTCGTTTCGCAGAGGCGCCGGTGAAGGGCATGTCGGTGCTGAAGTACGAGCCGGACGGCGTCGCCGCACAGTCCTACCGCCAACTCGCGCAGGAGGTTCTAACCAATGGCCAATGCTAAACGCGCGAGCATGCGCGAAGGGCCGCTGGCGGCGCTGTTTCGCAAGACCGAAGATGGCGAGAGCCCGGCGGAGCAGCCCGAGCGCGCAGCCGCGCTGCCTGAGTCGCGGCCGGCGAGCGAGGCGGGTGCCTACGCGCCAGCGACGCACCCTCGCGAGACCGGGCTGCCGCATCCGGCGCTGAGCGCCTCGCCGCTGGTCGAGTCGCGCGAGGAGGCCCATGTGCCCTCGCCGCAGGAGCGCCTGCGCCACGTCTTCTCCTCCGAGATACCCGAGAACATGATGGACGGGCCGCTGCCGGGACGCAGGGTGATCGACGACTACGCGCGTCCGCTTCCGGCGAGCTCGCCGGCGAGCAGCGGGCAGCCGGTGATCCGCGTCGTCGGCGTCGGCGGCGCCGGCGTCAACGCCGTCAACCGCATGGTCGAGGCGGAGGTCGAGGGGATCGAGTTCGTCGCCGTCAACACCGACGTGCAGTCGCTGCAGCAGTCAACCGCCGACATCACGCTGCACATCGGCGCGGAGCTGACCCGCGGTCTCGGCTCGGGCTCGGACGCCAACGTCGGGCGTCAGGCGGCGATGGAGGACTACGACCGCATGAAGGCGCTGCTGAAGGGCTCGGACATGATCTTCATCGCGGCCGGCGCCGGCGGCGGCACAGGCACGGGCGCGGCCCCGGTCGTCGCGCGCATCTCGCGCGAAATCGGCGCGCTGACGGTCGCGATCGTGACCAAGCCGTTCGGCTTCGAGGGCACGCGTCGTGGCGAGCAGGCGGAGCGCGGCGTGAACGCGCTGGCGGACGAGGTCGACACGCTGATCGTGGTGCCCAACGACCGGCTCCTCGGTGTGCTCGACAGGCAGACGGCGATGGTCGAGGCGTTTCGCGTCGCCGACGACGTGCTGCGCCAGGGAGTGCAGGGCATCTCGGACCTCGTAACGCTTCCCGGGCTCATCAACCTCGACTTCGCGGACGTGCGCACGATCATGTCCGAGGCGGGCAACGCACTGCTTGGGATCGGCATGGGCTTCGGCGAGAACCGCGCCCCCGAGGCCGCCATGCAGGCCGTCGCCTC
>JASLHP010000387.1 GCA_030149625.1 Solirubrobacteraceae bacterium | reverse complement strand
TCCTGGAAAATGGCCACCTTGCGCACCTCACATTCGTGTCAAGCGAACCGCTCCTGAGGGAGTTGGGAGGAGCCCTCAACCCTGGGCGGCCGTGGGGATGGCTGAAAGAAGGAGTGCTGCCAGCATGGTAGAACCCGAAGACCGTCTCGCCCTCGGTCGAGACGACTTTCATTCGGGCGGCGGCGACGCAGCCGTAAGGCTGGCAAGATTGAACGCGTCGGGTCTCTCCCCGGCTGCGTAGCGCCGGGGTGTCGAACTTCCAGCCTGTCCATCTCGAACGGATCATCGAGGAGACCGCGATCGTCCCGGTCGTCAACCAGTTCGAGATCCACCCGTACTTCAACGATGACGCGCCGCGCGAGGCGTGCCGGCGCTACGGGGTTGCCGTCGAGGCGCACAGCCCCCTCGGACACAACGGCGAGCCGCTGAAGGACGAGACGATCGCGCGTATCGCCGCCGAGCATGAGAGGTCCGTCGCTCAGGTCATCCTGCGCTGGCACATCCAGCACGGCACGACCGCGATCCCGAAGTCCGCACGCTCGCAGCGGATGGCGGAGAACTTCGACGTCTTCGACTTCGAACTATCCAGCGAGGAGATCGCCACGATCGATGCGCTCGACCGAGGCCCGTCCGGTCGCGTCGGTCCCGACCCCGACACCTACGAGGGCGTGTAACCCGTGAAAACGATCACCGTCAACAACGGCCTCAAGATGCCGGCGCTTGGGCTCGGTGTGTTCCAGACGCCCGCCGATGAGACCAAGGAGGCCGTTCGCGCGGCGCTCGATGCCGGCTACCGGCACATCGACACCGCTGCCGCCTACGGCAACGAGCGCCAAGTCGGCGAGGCGCTGCACAGCTCGGCATAGTCCGGTCGGAGGTGGTCCTCGAGACGAAGATTTGGATCAGCGACTACGGCTATGACGAGACGCTGCGAGGGTTCGAGAAGAGCGTCCGCAAGCTCGACGTCGAGCGGATCGACCTGCTCATCCTCCATCAGCCGTTGCCGTCGGCGTTCGATCGAACTCTTGAGGCCTATCGTGCCCTGGAGACGCTCCTAGCTGATGGCAAGGTCCGTGCGATCGGCGTCCGCAACTTCATGGTCGACCACCTCACGAGGCTGCTCGATCAAGCCACGGTGGTGCCGGCGGTCAGCCAGATCGAGTGCCACCCCTACTTCCGGCAGTCAGATGCCGAGGAGTTCGATACCGAGCACGGCGTCCTCACGCAGGCGTGGTCGCCAATCGGCGGCATCACCTTCTACCGCGACGGCAGTCACGGCAGCACCTGGATGCCCCTGTCATCAAAGACATCGCCACTGCGCATGGCAAGACCGCCGCCCAAGTGATGCTGCGCTGGGGCATCCAGCACGGACGTTCGGTCATCCCCAAGTCCACCAGGCCCAGCCGCATCAAAGAGAACATCGACGCGTTCGACTTCGAGTTGTCTAGGGACCAGAAGACCGCGATCGACCTCGACACTGGCCGCCGCGGCGGCCCCGCGCCCGAGGAAATCACCCTGGACGCCTTCGGCCGCGCGATATCGGAGACCAGCATCCTCCCTCTCGGGTGATGCCGGGCTCGCCCGCGCTGAGGGCGGCATCCTCCGCAGGAGACGGGTACCGAAATCGAGCCGAAAACGACTTTCCTTGGTCCTGAATGGATTCGTCCTCGGTACCCCCGTCGCGCTTGCCGGCCACGCCGCTACCGACCGGTCTACACGATCAAGACCGGGTCAGCTCAGCCACGCCGATAGCTCCTTGAGCGCGTCGGGGATCACGTAGTAGTAGGCCCACAGGCCGCGACGCTCGGAGTCCACTATGCCGGCGTCGCGCAGCTTCTTCAGGTGATGGGAGAGGGTCGGCTGCTCGATGTCGAACAGTGGCACGAGCTCGCACACGCACACCTTCCCGGCGTGCTTGCGCAGCACGTCCACGAGCTGCAAGCGGATCGGATCGCCGAGCGCCTTTGCGACCTGGGCCATGCGGATCGCTCGAGCACGGTCAACGTCCGGGTAGACGACTGGATCGCAGCAGCGCTCTCCAGTCGCGCGCTTGGTCTTGGGGGCCAGCTCGAGGACCGGCACATCGGCGCTCATCAATCTACGTATATCTATTGAAGTGGCGAATGTCAATGCAATACGATCAGCGCGATGACGAGCGATTCCGTCGAGGCGCCGGCCCGCTACGTGCTGTTCGTCTGCAACCACAACGCCGGGCGCTCGCAGATGGCGCAAGCGTTCTTCGAGCGCGACGGACCGGACGACGTGCGTGCGGAGTCCGCCGGCACTGAACCAGCGCCTGAGATTTGGCCGCCCGTGGTGGAGGCCATGCGCGAGATCGGGCTCGATCTCTCCGGGCGCACGCCCAAGAAGCTCACGATCGAGATGCAGCAGCGCGCCAATTGGGCGGTGACGATGGGCTGCGGCGATGCCTGCCCGTACGTGCCGACGACCGTAGTGGACTGGAAGCTTCCCGACCCGGCAGGCAAGCCGCTGGATGAGGTCCGCGCGGTCCGCAACCGAATCCAAGAGCAGGTCCGCGAGCTGATCGCCACCCACATCGAACCGTGAGCACGGACACGCCGCCGCTCCCTCGCCGCCTGCTGGCCGAGCTGATCGGCTCGGCGTTCCTCGCCGCGCTCGTGATCGGCTCGGGCATCGCCGCGCAAACTCTCTCGCCCGGCGACGTGGGCCTGCAGCTGTTCGAGAACGCCGCCGCGACCGCGGCCGGGCTGTTCGCGATCATCCTCATGTTCGGCCCTGTCTCGGGCGGGCACTTCAACCCCGCCGTCTCGCTCGCCGACGCGACCTTCGGCGGCATCTCGTGGCGCGACGCGCTCGTCTACGTCCCCGCCCAGGCCGCCGGCTGCACGCTCGGCGCGATCGTCGCCAATGGCATGTTCTCGCTGGCCGCCGTCAGCGTCTCGACCCACCATCGCGCCTCCGCCGCGCATCTATTCAGCGAGGTCATCGCCACCGCCGGCCTGCTGCTCGTGATCTTCTCCCTGGCGCGCACCAGGCGGCTGAACCTCGCCCCGGCAGCCGTCGGCGCCTACATCGGCGCCGCGTACTTCTTCACAAGCTCCGCCAGCTTCGCCAACCCCGCGATCAGCGTCGGACGCATGTTCTCCAACACGTTCGCCGGAATCGCGCCCGCCTCGGTGCCCGGCTACGTCGTCGCGCAGCTCGTCGGCTGCGGCTGCGCGATTCTCCTCGTCAGGATGCTCTACCCCGACGTGACGCAGGCCGACGCCGCCGAGGTTGTCCTGCCCCACCACGATCAGCAGGCGAGCACTGACGGCGCTCTCGGTCAGCCTGTGGGAAGCTAGACGCTCGGCTCGTCTGAGGGCCGTTTCAGCTCGTGAGCGTGGGCGTTTCGCTCGTCTTGCAGCCACTCGTGATGCTGCTAGCCGCGACGCTCGCCGCGACGAGCACGCGGCGCGGCTGGGGTGCGGTCGCGCTCGACTAGCAGCGCGAAGGTGGGGCACGCGCGCGCGGCGCGGGTCGCGTGCTCGACCAGCCGGTCCTCGAGCGGCGCGCCGTCGACGATCGGGTAGCCCCACTCGTCCAGCGTGATCCGCTCGGGTAGCAGCTCGGCGCACATGCCATGCGCCTCGCACGCGATCGGGTTCACGCGCGCGCGATGCCTCATCGCGCCATCGGCTTCCCGTGCGCGGCGTCTTGGCTGACCGGCCGATGGGGCAGCGGCAGCTCCGGCGGTAGCGCGCAGCGATCACACGGCCCGCGTCGCGCGTGCTCGGCGAACTCGCCCTCGAAGGCTTCCACCGCGCTGAGGACCAGGTTGACCGCTCCGTCGGGATGATGGCAGGCGCCGCGTCCTGCCGCGAGCGAGGCGAGACGCTCGATCCGCTGGCCGGCGTTCCCCTGGACCTCGCCGGCGGCGATGTGCTCGACCGTGGC
>JASLHP010000379.1 GCA_030149625.1 Solirubrobacteraceae bacterium | reverse complement strand
CCCATGACCAATTGCGGCGCTCTCGCCGCTGTCAAACCAGCAACTCGACCGCAAAGCAGACACGGACCTACGAGCCACCGGAGGCGCAAGCCATGAGACCACGTAACGACAAGGCAGCGGCGGGCGCACTTCGGCCAGGGAGCATGCGGAACATCGGGTGGGCCGCGCTCACACGCGTTGGGATGCTCGCCGCGCTCGCCTGCGTCCTGCTCGCAGCCGGGGCCACGTCCAGCGCGCTCGCCGAGACCGCCCACAGCTTCGCCCACGCGTTCGGCAGTCCGGGCGAAGGCGCTGGACAGCTTGCTTTGACTCCATCCGAAAGCAGGTTCCCCGGCGTCGGCGGCTCGAGCGTCGCGATCGACGACGAAACCCATGACGTGTACGTGGCGGATACCGGCAACAACCGCGTCGACGAGTTCGAAGCAAACGGCACGTTCGTTCGCGCGTGGGGATTTGGCGTCGCCGACGGAATCAGCAAAGAACTTCAGAGGTGCACGTTGACGTGCTTCAAGGGTCTTTCCGGCTCCGCTCCCGGCGAGCTCGAAGCGCCGACGTTCATCGCGGTCGACAACGATCCGTCGAGTCCCTCCCACGGCGATGTATATGTCGCCGCACGGGGCGAATACCCTTTCGAAGACAACGGGTCTCCGAAGAACCTCGTCTCGAAGTTCAGCGCCGACGGCGCGCTCGTCGAAAGCTGGGGCGTCAAAGGCCAGATCAACTCCACGGCCAAAGGCCCGTTCGGGCCGCCCGGCGGGGTGGCTGTCGATGCCTCCGGCAACCTCTGGCTGTTCGTCGGCCTCAGCAGTGAGCTTCCGGGCGTGCACATCTACGAGTTCGAACAGGACGGCAGCTTTGCGCGGACCTGGGAACCGCCAGAAAATTACGGCGAGCCCGCGCCGTTCGGGATCGGCGTAGACGCCGCGGATGACCTCTACCTAAGTGAAGAAAACGGCCCACATGACAGGGTGGGGAAGTACAGCGCCAGCGGCGCTCTCTCCGGCTTCGTGTTCGCGCAGACAACCGCTGCGTCTATCACCGGTCTCGCCGTAGATCCAGCGGCTCCCGACATATATGTGGATCTCGGCGCGTCGATCGAGCACTTCGACTCGTCGTGCGTGCCTCCATCAAAAGGCGCTTGCGAACCGGCGGAGGCGTTCGGTGCTCCCGCGCTCGCCGGCGGCGCGGGCCTGGCGGTCGATTCGAGCAACGCCGCGGTGTACGTAGCGGACACGACCGCGGATCGGGTGGCCGTGTTCGGGACGTCCTTGGAAGCGTTCACAGGCTTTGCGAGCAACGTGCTCGCAAAGACGGCCACCGTGGGTGCCACGGTGAACCCCGAGGGATCGAGCGTCACCGAATGTTTCTTCGAATACGGCGAAAGTAAAGAGTACGAACACAGAGCGCCGTGCGAAGCGCCGGACGCCGAAGCAATCGGCTCCGGTCACGCATCCGTCGCAATCCACGCCGAGCTCAGTGGATTGCAGGGCGGCACGATCTACCACTACCGCCTCGTTGTCGCCAACGAAGCGAACGGACGGCTCGACGCAGAAGACCGGCAGCTCTCGACGCCGCCGACGCCACTGATCGCAAGCCCAGCCACGAGCGACGTGGCGCTCACCTCCGCGGAGCTGTCGGCGACGGTCAACCCGCTCGGCGTGTCCGTCAGCTCTTGCGTCTTCGAATACGGCACCTCGACCTCGTACGGCAGCAGTGTTGCGTGCGCGCCGAGCGCCGCGCAGATCGGCTCCGGCAGCGTGCCCGTGGCGGTCAGCGCAAGCCTCTCAGGCCTCACGGCTAACACGGAGTACCACTGGCGCCTGGTGGCGACGAACGCGAACGGCTCGAGCGACGGGACCGTGGGATCCGCAGACCACACGTTCGTGTACTCGACCGCCGGCGGCGAACTGCCGGACGGCCGGGCGTACGAGATGGTGACCCCGCCGGCAAAGAACGGCGCCTCTATCGGCCATATCATCAATGGTGCCCCCTACTCCCTGTCCGAAGACGGCTCGCGCGTGATGGCGCCAAGCGTCCAGTGCTTCGCCAACGCGGAAGGCTGCACCGGCGACCGCCAACAGGAGGGCGAGCCTTACGAGTTCAGTCGCACTCCGAGCGGCTGGGTGGCGAGCGCGCTGGCGCCGCCCGCGAGCGCCTTCTTCGCGAGCTCGGCGTGGCAGGTGGGCGCCGACGATGGGGTCGCATTGTTCAGTGCGGCGGCTGAGCCCGGCGCACCGGACCACTTCTACGCCCGCGAGCCGGGCGGCGCCCTTCTCGACATCGGCCCCGTGTCGCCTCCCGGCACGAGCGGCGAAACGATCGGTGCCAGCGTCGTGCAAGGCACGGCCGACCTTTCACACGTGGTCTACGGGGAGGGTCCTCCGTGGCCGTTCGCCAAGACCACGGGGGAAACGCTCTATGAGTACTCTGGCACAGAAAACAGAGAACCATTGCTGGTGCCGGTGGCCGGACCGCTAGGGAGCACGGAACTGATCGGCACATGTGGCTCTGAGCTCGGTAACAGGTTTGAAAGTGAAGCGCTTTCGGCCGACGGCCGAACCGTGGTCTTCACCGCGGAACAATGCGCAGCTGGGGGAACGGGCGCCAACGCCGGAGTCCCGGTACCGGTGAACGAGCTGTATGCGCGCGTCGACGGCGAACTCCCCGACGCGCACACGGTCGCGATCTCAGAGCCCAGGGCGCCTGAGACACTCGCCACGACGCCGCCCGACGAAAGCTGCACCACCGCGGCGTGTCAGCGCAACATCACCGAAGCGACGAACTGGGCCGCACCAACCTTCGAAGCGGCCTCCTCAGACGGATCGAAGGTGCTCTTCAAGAGCAGCCAGCAACTCACCGACGAAGCGACGCAGGGCTCGCCCAACCTCTACGAGTACGACTTCGGCCAGCCCGCGGGCCACAACCTGCTGGACCTCTCGGCCGGCGACAGCAGCGGCGTCGGGCCGGGCGTCGGCGGCGTCGTGGCGAGCGCTCCCGACGGCTCTCGTGTCTACTTCACCGCGAAGGGCGCTCTGACGTCCGCGCCCAGCGTTCAGGGGCAAACCGCGACGCCCGGGCAGCAAAACCTCTACGAGTACGAGCGTGACACCGGCTACCCGGCAGGTCACACAACGTTCATCGCGACGCTCCCCGAATCCGACGACCAGCTGATATCCGAACGCATCGCGAACGTTTCTCCCGACGGGCGCTTCCTCGTGTTCGAGAGCCACGGCAGGCTCACTCCGGACGTGACCCGCACCGACGGGGCGATCCAGGTGTTCCGCTACGACGCGCAGACGGAAGCACTGACGCGCGTCTCGATCGGCGACATGGGCTTCAACGACAACGGCAACACCGGCACGGGCAACGCAGAAATAGCCCCTCCGGAGAGCAACAACGTCGGGCTGCCGCGGAATCGGACGATGTCAAACGACGGCGAATATGTCTTTTTCGAGAGCCCGATCGCGCTGACGCCGCATGCGCTGAACGACGTGCCAACCGAAAATGACGGCAATAGAGCCGAACTCGCCGGGAACATATACGAGTACCACCAAGGGCGCGTCTATCTCATCTCTGACGGCCGCGACCTCGCGAACGCACGCACGCCGTGTAGAAGAGGCTTGACGGCTGTCTGCCTGCTCGGCACCGATGCCACCGGCGCAGACGTGTTCTTCACCACGACCTCGCGGCTCGTGCCCGCGGACACCGACACACAGCTCGACATCTACGACGCGCGCATCTGCACCGAATCCTCACCTTGCATCGGCCCCGCCGCACCGTCGGCGCCGCCGTGTCTCGGCGAAGCGTGCCAC
>JASLHP010000264.1 GCA_030149625.1 Solirubrobacteraceae bacterium | reverse complement strand
TGGCCGCGTGCCCCGGTCGCCGCGGCGCAGCCGGGAGCCTACGCTGGGCCACGACCACCGAGGGGATGCTCGTCGAAGAGTGGGAGATCGACGCGGCGCTGGGGGAGCACTTCAAAAACGCAGCACATCGCCGAATTCGCGCAGGAGATCGCGCGAGGCTCGTCGCGCCGCCGGACGTCCGCTTCGATGAGGTCGCAAGCACGAGAGGACTCGAGACGTCAGCGGCTGAGACGACTCGTGGCCGCCCCCTCGGGGACGGCCACGGAGTGCTCTCCTACTCGGGTGTTGCTGCTTTACCCGGGTGGGTGATTCCTACACCTGGCCTTCGCTCGGCAGCGTCGCCTGCGGCAACGCCGTGACGAGCGACGGCGTGGCCGCGGTGACGACGATCGTGAACGTCTGGCTCGGCTGCGCCTGGTTGGCGAAGTCGCCCGGGACCACGACCCGGTAGACGCCGCTGCCCAAGCCGAACAGGTAGTCGGTGATCGTGTAGGTCCCGGTGGCGCTCACCGCGCCCACGTCGACGACGTGAAAGCCGGCGCGCGGACCGACGTTCTGGCGCTCGAGATACACCGGGTGCCCGGCATGCACGGGCGTGACCGTGCCCGAGAACGTCACGGGTTCACCGGAGTGGACTGTTTCCGTCGAAGCCGTCGCGGTCAGGACGTACTTCACGCCCTCGAACTGAACGGTGGACTTCGTCGAACCGGATTGAACCTGGTAATAGGTGCTCGTTTGCGGCGACTCGGTGAACGAGTATTCGCCGGAGGCGTTCGTCGTGGTGCTCGCAAGCGGCGAGAACGGGTCGTTGCCGTCGGTGTGCGCCGTCAGCGTCACCGGCGCGTCCGACGCGCCCGCGACCTTGCCGGTGAGCACCACGTTCTGCCCGTCGGTGATCGGGTTGGTCGAAGCCTTCAGTGTCAGGCTCGCGTTCTCCGGCTGCGAGATCTCGTAGGAGAGCGTGTTCGAGAGCCCACGTATGTCGAAGCGGCGGTGATGACGCACCAGCACCCGCAGGTTGGCGTCCCCGGGCAGCACGAACACGTGGCTGATCGAGTACGCGCCGCCGGGGCCGACGACGCCGAGCTGAATCGCGCGCCACTGTTCGAACCAGCTGAAGCCGCCGGAGACGTTCTGGCGCTGCAGCACGACGACCGCACCCGCATCCGCCGGCGAGACCGTGCCGGTGAACGTGACGCGATGGCCCGGTCCCGTGAGCAGCGCCGCGCCTTCCATGCTCTGGGAGGAGTTTTCGGCAGGCCCGGCGACGGTCACCACGGGAGCCACCTTGATGATCTTCGCGGCGCTGCGCGTGCTCGCCGCGCTCGCGTAGAAGAGCGTGTCCGAGGTCAGCTTCGGCGCGACGATCGAGTAGAAGCCGTCCGCGCCGGTGGTTGCCGTGCCGAGCGTCGTGTACGCGCCGGCGCCAGCCGCCTGCTCGTACACGGTCACCGTCTGGCCGACACCCGTGTCGCCGGCGCACCTGAGCCGCCCGAACAGCTGCGCGGATTCGCCGCTGGCGATCTCGTACGGCTGGGCGACCAAGCCGAGGAGGCAGCCGCCGCCGAGCGTCGAGCTGTGGGCGTGAGACGGCGCGGCCGCGACCGCGGCCGGCGTCATCAGGGCAATCGCGGCCACGAGGGCCGAAACAAGCTTGGTTGTGCGCATGGTTGCCTCCATCTTCACGTGACGTTTGAATTTCCGGGCGTGTCTGCTGGGGATGGATCTATGCGTCGACCGTGTCGCCCTATGTTTCGTAACCCGTGTCCGGCGGCATCGATGCGGTGGCGCCGGAGATCTGCACGCGACGATTCATACCCGGCGCCACCTTGGGAAAACCTCCCGACAGCGCGGTTGCTGCCCGGACGCGTGCCGCGGCTCGTGAGCCGCTCAGACCATGCTCACCCTGACGCGCCGGCGATCTGCGGCGCCGACTCGCGCGCCGCGTCTGAGGAGCGCTCGCGCCGCGCGGGCCCTGCGAGCTGCGCGACCGGGAACAGGGCCACCGCGAGCAGCACGAACAGTGGTCCCGCGTTCACGTCGGTCGCATCGCCGATCCAGAAAGGTCCGCCAAGGCTCTGCCCGAGCACCCAGTAGCCGAGCGAGACGACGATCCCGAGTGCGAGCGCCGGCCAGCGCAGAGGCTTCGCCCAGACGCCGGCGGCGACGGCGACCGAGACGGCCGCGAGGACCGCCGCGATGACCGCGCCATGACCCTGGGCGTCGTTCGCGATCGAATTCTGGAAGCCGGCGAGCCAGTGCGGCGAAGCTTCGGCCATTCCCTTGATCATTTCGTACGTGGCTCCGCTCGCGCGGTTGACGTTCACGAGCCACAGCGCCGCCGAGAGCAGCCACAGCGCCGACCACGCATAGAGGCCGCCGCGGTCGCCGAGCGGCCCTCCGTCAGCTGGCGAGCGCCAGCGCTCTCTGGTCGTGGGCCACACGAGCAGGCCGACGACCGCGTACAGGATGACCCCGCCGGGAGCGCCCATCAACGCCGAGGGCAGCGTGGTCGAGGTCAACCCGCCGAAGCCCTCGCCGAACCACCACACGACCAACGCCCACCCGAAGGACAGGAGCAGCGCCGCCTTGACGGTCTTGCGACCGACGATCAGCCCGAGCCCGATCGCACACTGGATCTCGGCCGCGAGCGTGTTCCACAGCGTCAGGTCGCGTCCGTAGAACGCGTCGATCGTCTTCATCGGGCTACCCACGATCAGCCACTGTCTTTCGGCTGCTGGCCCGAAGACCTCCGCGACCATGCCGTGCGAGTACATGAAGCTCTGAAACTGCAGCAGCCCATCCAGCATCCAGATCGCCCCGAGCGCGATCTGGATGCCGCGCGCCGTCACGAGCGGCCGCGCGCCGTCACGAGCGGCCGCGGCCGCGACGCGCGTCATGACAGCACCAGCTGCATCGCAGCGAACATGTAGGCCATCCCGATCGTCATCGCGGCCATCGATGGGCGCAGGTCCTTGAAGCAGATGAGCGGCTCGGCGACGCTCGCCGAGAGCGCCCCGTCGGGCGTCACCGAGACGGCCCCGCCGAGCATCGTCCGCTCGTCGAAGTCGCGCATCCGATTCGTGCCCCAGAGCAGCGCCTGCGCCGCGAAGTAGGCAACGAGCAGCCACGTGATCGGCGCTTGAAAGCCGGTCGGCGACCACATGTAGGCCATCGCGCCGAGATCGAACGCCATCACCAGCCACAGCAGGTTCGTGCCGCGTCCCGCGAGCACCTGAACCAAGATCCACAGCACGATCGCGAGCGCGCCATTGGCGAAGGCCAGCGACCAGAACCCTGTTGGGATGTCGAAGTGGTCGAGCGACGCCGGCGCGAACATGAACGCCATGCCGATCGCCATCAGCACGTGACCGGAGTGCCAGTAGCGGCGCTGGCCCCCGCTTTCGAGCACATGCCGCACATGAATGACGACGATCGCGAGAAAGACGAGCGTCCAGAGCACCGCGAGCCAGTCGGGAACGATGTTCGTCCCATGAGTGCCGGCGGTCATCGACATGCCGCCCATCGACATGCCGTGCATACCGCCTGCGTGCGCGCCGGACGTGGACCCCATGTGCGTC
Source organism: Solirubrobacteraceae bacterium (assembly GCA_030149625.1). The sequence goes on along the minus strand of JASLHP010000264.1, from coordinate 863 downwards.
ATCGTCGGGCCGTTTGTCGCTTCAACCATCTCGAGCTCTCCTTTGCCGGTCCGCGGTCGCGCGGCAGCGCGCGAATCACGAAGAGCACCCGTAGGGTGCGGGTCAATGCGGTGCGGCCTCGGGCGAGGCCTTCTTGCGTTGAGGCGCGGCTCCCAATCGCTCGGTCATACGCTCGGCGTGTCGCCGAGCTGACCGTCAGATCAGGACCGCGATGGGAGGCGCGCGGCCCGCGCCGGACAGCGCGAGGACGGCGACGCGCGCTCCGAGCGAGCGCGGCGCACGCGGCAGGGCAAACGAGCGCACGGGGCGCACCGGCGCGGCGCGGCGCGCGAGGCGGTGGATGACCCGCTCACCGAGATAGCGCCCGTAGAGCAGCGGCAGCACGAGCAGCACAGCCGGCGCCAACTCGAGCGCGACGCTCGAGCCGGCAGCGACGGCGATCGCTCCCATCGTCGCCACGACCAGGAGCAGCCGAAGCGCGAGGCGCGTGCGTGCACCGTGAGCTGGCATCAGCCGAACATACAGCCGGCCGTGCTCTAAGTCCAGGCTCGACGGGAAAGCGGACGCGGGACTCGAACCCGGACTTGTCGGCCGCGGGGCGGTTGAGAGCCGACGCGGGGACTCGAACCCCGGACCCCTTCATTACGAGTGAAGTGCTCTACCAGCTGAGCTACGTCGGCGCTACGACGCGACGGAGGCTAGCTGACGTCTCGCGCCGGCGCGAGTCACACGACCGCCCACCGGCGACCTGGCTCAGATCCCGTTGGGATCCGGCTCGACGCCGTTGCGCCACTCCTCGGCGAGGATCGCCCAGCGCTCGTGGTCGCGCCAGCGGCCGCCGATCTTCAGGTAGCGCGGCGAGT
>JASLHP010000221.1 GCA_030149625.1 Solirubrobacteraceae bacterium | reverse complement strand
TCTCCACGTCTTGAGAGACGTCAACCGTCACCACCGCGGGTGCCGGCGTCATCACTTGGCGTGCCTCCTGCTCGTGAAGGTGAAAGACGCCCGTCAGCATCCCTGCCTCGCCCTGGTCGATCTGCCCGCCCTCGTGCGACTCCGCGATCAGGCGCTTGAGCTCGTCTGAGGAGCCACCGCGCCGCTCCTGGCTCATGTCAACGCCAAGCAGCCGCAAGATCCGGTCGGCGACGGCCGTCAACGCGACTATGAACGGATGAAACAGCGCGCTGAACGCCTGCAGCGGGCGCGCCACACGCCTGGCGACCGCCTCCGCGCGATCGATCGCATAGAACTTCGGCACCATCTCCCCCGCGATCAGCTGCGCGGAGGAGATCAGCGCGAACGCCACGACCACCGCCACCGCCACCGCCACGCCGTGGCTGATCGTGTTCCCGAGCGCGCTCTTCAAGATCGAAGCGAGCGCTGGCTCCCCTAGCGCTCCGATGCCGATCGAGGTCATCGTCACACCGATCTGCACCGCGGAGATGTACTCGTTGACGTTCTCCAGCTGCGCGAGCGCCAAGGCCGCGCCTTTCGCGCCCTCCTCGCGCAGCAGCTCGAGCCGCTCACGGCGCGAACGCACGAGCGCATACTCGGCGATCACGAAGAAAGCGTTGATCGCGACCAGAAGCGCCGCGAAGATCAGCTTCAGGCCGTTCACGCCGGGCGCGCTGGGGCGACGCTACTTCGAGGAAGTTCTTCGTCGTCAGTCATCGTGTGCTCGACTGCTCAACGGTAGCAAGCGCGCTGGTCATCCATCCTTCGCGCTCGCGCGCGGCGCTGTTGCCGGTCCTCGCGCCACGCGCCTAGACGAGCTGGTCGAGCTGCGCGGCGAGGTCGAAGTCAGCGTCTGTAAGGCCGCCCGCGGAGTGCGTCGAGAGCGTCAGGCGAACCTTGTTCCAGCCATGCACGAGAATGTCGGGATGGTGGTTGGCGGTCTCGGCCGTCGCGGCGACACGCTCGACGAACGCGACCGCCCCCTTGAAGTCGGCGAATTCGAGCTCACGCACGATCGCGCTGTCCGCCGCGGGCGAGCCGCCCGCGCCTCGCTCACCCGGCTGCCCGCCGCGACGCCAGTGCGGCACCTCGGCAAGCCGCCGCTCGACATCGGCGTTGTTGAGCAGGCTCATCGGGTTGCGAGGTTAGTGCTTTTCGATGACCGACCGGCTATCCCTAGAGTCTGCCCATGAGGATCGTCAGCCTCGTGCCCCACGCCACCGAGCTGCTGTTCGCCCTCGGCCTGGAGTCCGACGTCGTCGGCGTCACACACGAGTGCGATTACCCGCTCGCGGCGCAGAGCGTGCAGCAGGTCACCCGCGACGTGCTGCCCGGCGGTCTCGACGCCGGCGAGATCGACGCGGCGGTGCGCGAGCGCACGCTCGCGGGCGAGGCCATCTACGAGCTCGACCGCGAGCTGCTCGCGGCGCTCGCTCCAGAGCTGATCGTCACGCAGGCCTTGTGCCCCGTCTGCTGCGTCTCCTACGAGGAGGTCGCCGAGCTCGCAAAGACGCTTCCGTCGGCGCCCGTCGTCGTCGCGCTCGACCCGAAGTCGCTCGAGCAGACGCTCGAGGACGCGCACACGATCGCGCGTGCGACCGACAGAGGCGACGCGGGCGCGGCGCTCGTCGCCGACATAACCGCTCGCGTCGAACGCATCGAGCTCGCCGTGCGCGGACAGGCACGCCCACGAGTGGCGGCGCTCGAGTGGCTCGACCCGGTGTACGTCGCCGGGCACTGGACTCCGCAGCTGATCGAGCTCGCGGGTGGCGAGGACGTGCTCGGCCACGCCGGTCGAGACTCACGGGTCGTATCGTGGGAGGAGCTGGCCGCGGCGCGGCCCGAGGTGCTCGTGGTGATGCCGTGCGGCTACGACGATCAGCGCGCGCACGCCGAGGCCGCCGCATACGCGCACGAGCTCGACGGCGTCGGCGCGCAGCGGATCGTCGCGGTCAACGCCTCCGCATACTTCTCCCGACCCGGCCCACGGCTGATCGACGGCTTGGAGCTGCTCGCACACGTGCTGCATCCGCAGCTCGTCCCCCGCGCCGGCTCAGGCGCCCGGCCGCCGACGCGTTAGCCGGTGGGCAGCGCGTTAGCCGGCCGAGAGTTAGTGGCTCGCGGCCGCGAGCTCACCTGTCGCGGACCCTAAGCGCCGTCGTCGCACGATCGCGTTTACGAGTCGTAACCAACTCGTGTACAGCCGGTGAACGTGATCCGTGCTCTCGAAGCTCGTGCCGGCTCAGGCGATGCCGCTGCCCGAGGCGCCGGAGACGGCGATCGCCGCGAACACCGCCGCCGCCGCCAGCGCGGCGCAGGCGATGAACCCCAGCGCGGGGATCCGCCGATCGTCGGCGGTGCGGATCGCGAGGCCCGCCAGGAAGCCGCCGGCCAGTCCGCCGATGTGCGCACCGATGGAGATGTTGGCGAGCGTGAAGCTGAGGATCAGGTTGATCACGATCAGCCCGCCGATGCCCGACTGCTGCACGCTCAACCCTCGTGCACGCAGCTCGACGACCGCGGCCCCCATCAGCCCGAAGATCGCGCCCGAGGCTCCGAGGCTCGCATCGGCGGTCGCGAACACGACGCCGAACGAGCCGGCGAGCAGCGCCGTGAAGTAGATCGCGGCGAAGCGCACCGAGCCGATCGCCGGCTCGAGCATCAGCCCGAGGACATACAGCAGATACATGTTGAAGCCGATGTGGACGAGGTTCTCGTGCAGGAAAGCACTCGTGAGCAGGCGCCAATACTGGCTGTGACCGGCGGCGATCGTCGCACGCGCGAGGAAGCCTTCGTCGATGACCTTGCCGTAGATGCTCGAACCGAACACCGTGAACTGTCCCTGCTCGGTCAGGAACACGAGCACGTTGATCGCGATCAGCGCATAGGTGACGCGCGGGACCTTGGCGAGCTCGCGCATGCGCACGACCTTCGTGCGCTGGCTGGCACACTCCGGGCAGCGCATGCCCACCGGCGTCGTGGTCATGCAGTCGGGGCAGATCGGACGCCCGCAGTTGGAGCAGGAGACCCCCGTCTCGCGTGAGGGATGGCGATAGCAGGTGGCCATGTCCGCAGCCCAGAGCCTATCTCGACGGCCGATCGCGCCACGGTCGATCGCGCCACGGTCGAGTGCCGGCACACGCCGGCGCCGCCCGTCCCGCGCGCTCAGCGCTCGCCGAGCAGCTTGCGCGCCTCGCGCCCGAGGCCTCCGAGCGCGTGCTCAGCCGCTTCGCGTACGTTCTCGAGGCCGGCCGTGGATCCGTGCGCGCGTCGGCGCGCGCGCAGCAACACCAACGCCGTGCCAGCGCCGGTGCCGAGCACCAGCGCGGCCGCCGGGCGCACCCAGTTGCGTGGATCGCGCATCGCGGACAGCTCCCACGCCTCGAGCTCGTCGGCGGCCATCTCGGTGATGCTCGTCAGCGTGCTCTCCAAGCGCTCGGCCAGGTCGGCGGGTGGCTCGACCGGCGCGAGCGCTTCGCGCAGCAGCCCCTCGAAGTTGGAGGTGGCCTCAGTCATGCACGAGCTCCTCGAGCTGCTTGATCGCGCGGTGGATCAGCACCTTGGTTGCGCCGTCTGAGCGACCGAGCGCGCGTGCGATCTCGCGATTGTCCATGCCCAGGGCAAAGCGCATGATCAGCGCCTCGCGCCGATCGTCGGGGAGCTTCTGCACTCCGTCGAGCACGCGGCTCAACTCGTCTCGCCCCTCGACCAGCTGCTCGGTCGTGTGCATCGCGGTCAGCGTCGTCGTATCCTCGATCGGCGAGACCGGCTTGCGCGAACGGTCGCGGTAGAGGTTGGCGGCGAGATTGTGCGCGATGCGGATCAGCCACGGGCGCAACGGGCGCCCGTCCGATTCGCGCTGCGCGCGCTCGAAATGACGGTACGCCTGCAGAAAAGTCTGCTCGGTCAGGTCCTCCGCGTCGTGGTGATCGCCGATGCGGTAGTACGCGTAGCTGTAGACGTCGCGCAGGTGCGCCCGGTAGAGATCGGCGAACTCCGCGTCGAGCTGCGCCTTGGGCTTTTGGCTGGCTTGCTCGCTCACTCATTGCACCCTACCCCCGCGCCCGACTCGAGCTCCGGCTGCTCACGCGGCGCGAGATATCTCGCGCTTGACGGGTCCGTCGCAGAGCACCGGGTCCGCGACCGCGGCGCCGCCCAGCCATTCCCACTGCAGGCTGATGCACGCCCAGATCCGCTCGGTCACGGCCCCCGCGAGCGCCGGCGAGCAGCGCTCGACGGTCGGATAGCGCAGCGGACGCCCGACACGGAGTCGCACCTTGCGCGGGCGTATGCGCCAGCCGCGGCGCACCGCGTCGCTGCCGATCACCGCCACCGGGGCCACGGGCGCGCCTGTTTCCAGGGCGAGACGCCCGATGCCGCGTCGCGGATCTCCGAGCGGCCCGCGGCGCACACGCGTGCCCTCCGGGAACACCACGACGCAGTCGCCGCGCGCCAAGATCGCGCGTGCCGTCCGCATCGCGTCGCCGTCACCGGCGCCGCGATCCACGGGAAACGCGCCGAGGGCGTTGAGCAGCCACGCCTGCCAGCGCTTTTCGAACAGCTCTCGCTTGGCCATGTAGTAGACGGGCCGGCGCACGAGCGTGCCGATCACGAACGGGTCCAGGAAGCTGCGGTGGTTGGCGGCCAGCAGCAGCGGTCCGCTGCGCGGCAGGTGCTCGCGACCGACGCGCTGCAGGCGGAGGTAAACGAGGAAGAACGGCACGAACAGCGCGCGCACGATCCAGTAGATCACGGGATTGACGCCGCGCTCGAGCGAACGCTCGCGAAAGGCGCCGAGGTCCGTCGACGGTGCTGCGTCGAGCGTCTCGGGCTCGACGGCGTCCTGCTTGGCGACGATCTCGGGCATGTCTCAGATACACCGCTCGCGATGGCGCCGTTACAGTGCCGCGCGCGGCGCGGACTCGTGCCCGGCGGCGCGGACAGGCCACCGCCGACGATCGAGACTCGCGTCTGAGCGTCCGCGAGCCGATATCAGGGGTATGGGCCCCTCGTTCGACAAGCTCCGCTTCAACCGGAAGCTGATGGCCTACACCGCCGCCGCGATGTACGGCGGGGCGGCGTTCGACGGCTCGATCGAGGGCTTGCTTCCAGGCGATCCCAGCTTCGCGATCGCGCCGGTGCTCGTCGCGATCGCGACGACCGTGCTGCTCATCGCCGTCGGGCCACGCCTGCCGCGCTGGGGACTTGCGACGCTCGGGCCGATCGGCGTCGCGACGATCGCGTACGCGCTGACAACGACGCCCGCTGCCGGCGACGGCGCCATCCTCTATGTCTGGCCGGTGCTCTGGACCACCTGCTTCTTCGGCCGCCGCGGCGCGATCGCGATCATTGCTTGCGTCGGCGTGGCACACGCGATCACGCTGCTGCTGCTGCCTGCCGCGAGCAGCTACCCGGGCCGCTGGCTCGACGTGATGGTCTCGGTGTCGGTCGTCGCCGTCGTGCTTCTGACGCTCTTGCGCCGCAACGACCTGCTGCTGATGCAGCTCGCCAAGGAAGCGCGAACCGACCCGCTCACGGGCCTGTTGAACAGACGCGGCTTCGAGGAGCGCTCCGCGTTGGCGCTCGCACACGCAAGGCGCGACGGTCAACCGATCGCGGTCGTGATGTTCGACATCGACCACTTCAAGCGCATCAACGACGACTGGGGCCATGAAATCGGCGACCGCGTGCTCGCGCGCATCGGCGAGCTGCTGGCAACGAACGCCAGAGACATCGACGTCACGGCACGCATCGGCGGCGAGGAGTTCGTCGCGCTGCTGCCCGGCTGCACCGGTGCCGACGCCGAGAGCTTCGCCGAGCGCGTCCGCGGCGCGCTCGCGAGCGGCAAGCGCGGCGGGCCGCCGAACATTGGGCCGCCGAACAACGGGCTGCCGCACGTCGGGCTCAGCGCCGGCATCCTCTCCGCGGTTACGCCGAGCACGATCGAGGCGATGCTGAAGGGCGCCGACTTCGCGCTGTATGACGCCAAGCGCGCCGGGCGCGACCGCATCGTGATCTCGGCTTCGCGCCGTCATGCGCGCGTCGACGTCGGGGCCGAGACGCGTCGCGGCTGACTGTCACCAAGGTGTCACCCCAGCGCGCGCCGCGTGACACCGGCCGGCCGGTGCGCTCGAGAGCAGCGCGAGGCCAGCTCCAATTCGATCCTGGCGGGCCAGCCCGACAGGCTCTAGCGCGTGGATCTCGCCGCTGGCGTCGTCTAGTCTCAGCGCGAGTCGGCGCGCGCGCCGTGCAGGTAGGCATCCATCAGCGCCGCTGCTGCGTCCTCCGCGCCGGGCATCAGATGCCCGTAGCGGTCAAGCGTGATCGAGATCGTCGCGTGCCCCATGAACGTCGAGAGCGCCTTGGCGTTGACGCCGGCGGCAATCATCAGGCTGGCGAACGTGTGGCGGCAGTCGTGCAACGAGATCGGCCATAGCCCGACCCTGCGCCACGCGCGCAGCGAGCGTTCGTAGAGCGTCGTGGAGCTGAACGGCATGCTGCCCGCGCCAAACACGAGCTGCTCCGCGTCGCGATCCTGCTCGAAGCCGAGCGGCTCGAGATATGCGCGCAGAGCCGCGGCGATCGGCACACGGCGGGTGCCGGCGGCGGACTTCGGAGCGACCATCAGGTGCTCCTTCGGGTCCCACGACTGCGCTACCTCGAGCACACCGCGAGCGAGATCGACGTCGCACCAGCGCAACCCCATCAGCTCGCCGCGGCGCAGTCCTGCGTACAAAGCGGTCGCCCAGAGCGCCCGGTCACGTTCGCCGAGGGCCGCGAGCAGCAGTTCTGCTTCCGCCGGCGAGACGATGCGAACGCGCCGGGAGCGGACGGCCGGCAGCAACAGCCCGGACGTGGGATTGACCGCGACCTCGCGCCGACGCCAGCGGCAAATCACGCGCACCGGCATGATCCGATTGCTGATCGTCGACGGCTGGGCGCCTTCCGCCAGCAAGCGGTCGGCGTATGCCTGCACATCGTCGATCGTCAGAGCCGAAAGCCTGATCGCCCCCAGCTCCGCCAGCAGACCGCCTCCACCGTCGCACGTACCGCGGAGCGCCTGCTCGTAGGAGCGGATCGTGCTCGGCTTGTACGCGTCCCCCGACCGCGTCCTGATCGATCCCGCGCGCACACCCAACAGCCACAGCGTGGCCGCCTCGCCGAACGTCATCGCCGATGGTGCCCGCAGTTCGCGCCGTCGCAACTTCCCGTAGCTGTCGGCGCGCCAGCTCTTGGCGTCGCTCAGCGAGTCGAAGTGCTTGCGGATGCGCCGCGCGTCGCGCGCGCTCCATACCGCTGCCTGGTAGACCCGCTGGCAGTTGCAGCGCGCGCCGCGCTCCGACGCGCACCCCGCTCGATGTTTGACGACTATCCCCACGTGGCGCGGCTGTCCGCTCGTCGCGCTCACAGTCCCCACCCCTCCTTCGCCGCATCTCTCTTGATCTTTATATGACTTGATTCTACTTATGTCAAGTTCAAATGGGACGCGCCGCCCGCCGACTGTCACCGAACTGTCACCGGTGACACGCAAGCCGCATCAATACACACATTCACGGAGGGACGCGGTTATGCACACCGCGGGGGGCCACCACGCGCTCGAACGTGCTGCTGACGCGAACCGATCGCCACCCGGGCGGCATAGGTGCGTACCGGCCCTTCCCGCGCGAGGCCGTGACCCTGAATGGGCGTTCTAGCCCGACGGCGCCCAGACACCAGCTCTCGAGCACTTCAACCCAACCCGCGTGCGTAGCGCTGGCCGCTCCCACGTTTGACTCCGAGGAGGAGAGATAGACATGTCCTCAGCGATACGCAAGCGCGTCACGCCGGCGACGGTGATCGCCACGGTCGCCCTGGTGATGGCGATGAGCGGCGGCGCCTACGCCGCCGGCCATTACCTGATCAGCTCCACCAAGCAGATCAGCCCGAAGGTGCTCAAGGCGCTTACCGGGAAGCCGGGCGCGACGGGCCCAGCGGGCACAAGTGGCGCCCAAGGCGCGACGGGTCCCGCGGGGCCCACGGGTGCGACGGGACCGGCTGGCGCCGTCGGTGCCGTGGGCGAAACCGGGCCGGCCGGTGCCGCGGGCGCCCCAGGTAAAGAAGGCAAAGCAGGCAAAGAAGGATCGCCCTGGACCGCGGGCGGCACACTCCCATCCGGGAAGACCGAGACAGGCGCATGGGTAGTCGGCCCGATCGTCCCGCAGCCGGCCAAGGCGGCCATCTCCTTCCCGATTCCGCTGGCAGGACCTCTACCACACGGCAGCGCCCACGTCGTAAACGCCGAAGACAAGGAATACGACGAACTCGGGAAACTGGTGGTGTCGGCGGCGTGTCTAGGCAAAGCCGAACTTCCTACGGCTGAGCCAGGCAATCTCTGCATCTATCTAGCGCACGTCAAAAACGCGGCGCTGACTGAATCGGCTTTCGTCTCCGATCCGGTCGTACTAGGAGAAAGCACGGTCGGCCGCACCGGGGCGATCTTCCCAATCGTTCCCGAGGAAGCCGGCGAAGAATACGAAGCCGATGGCACCTGGGCGGTGACGGCTGAATAGGCCACGCGGCGGACGTGCCTCTCGCGCAGGCGCGTCCGCTCGTTATGCACCTTCCGCTTCTTATCTACAACACAGAAGGAGAACCAGTGACACCGACAGAGCACGACGCAACTAAACCGTCCGCGGGGATCGGTCGCTCCGCCGTGCTCTCGAGCCTGCTTCGCGCACACGGCGCCGGTGCGCCGTCACGCGGGTCTCGTGACCGAGCCATCCGCGCCCCTCGCGGCTTGATCGCAACGACGCTCGCGCTGCTCAGCGCGTCGCTGCTGCTGGCGATCTCGGCGACGCCCGCGCTGGCCAAGCAGGCGCGGCTGTTTGCCGGCACCTTCGGCGCCGCCTCCAATCCCGCTCCCTTTCCTGCCAACCCCTATCCGCTGTCCGCCGCCGAATTCCTCGCCGTCGACGAATCCAGCCACGACGTGTACGTGACCGACGCCGCCAACCACCGCGTCGAGAAGTTTGACGCCTCCGGCAACTTCCTGTTCATGCTGGGCCGGGAAGTCAACAAGACAGCCGTCGAAGCGACGCGGCCCGAAGCCGAACAGAACGTCTGCCCGGCTCCCGGGCACCCCGCGGACGTCTGCCAGCCAGGCCAGCGCGGCTCCACGCCCGGCACCTTCGAAGAACCCGCGTTCCTCGCCGTCGACAACTCCTCCGGAGAATCCAAGGGCGATCTCTACGTAGCCGACAAGGGCCATACCGTCGATGAGCAGCAGACGATCACCGTCAACGCCACCGGCGGCACGTTCACCCTCACCTTCGAAGGACAGACGACCATCCCGATCGCCTTCAATGCCCCGGTCAACCGCATCGAAGGAGCCGGCAGCCTCCAGGCTGCCCTCGAAAGCACTGCCATCGGGACGAACTACGCGGCTGCAGGCTCGACCCCGGGAAACTACAAACTAACCTTCGTCGACCGGCTCGGCGGCCAGAACCTCCCGCAGATCACTGCCAACTCCTCCGGCCTTACCGGCGGCACCGCGACGGCCACGGTGGCGACCCTCGTCCAGGGCTCCAGCACCGCTCGCATCGAGAAGTTCGACCCCGCCGGCCACCCGGTCACGGCCTGGGCCGAAGGCGGCCAGTTCGACGGCTCCTCGGTCACCAGCCCGCCCGCCACGGTCGCGGGTCCCTTCGTCGAACTCGCCGGCATCGCTGTCGATCCCGCCGGTCACCTCTGGGTCGCGGCCTCATACACAAGAGAGTTCGAGTTCGGCCCTGAAGCTGGGCTGATCAACGACCGGAAGGGACCCAGCCTGGAACTCGCTGTCGATAGCGAAGGCAACGCCTATTTCATAGAAGGCCTCGGCCTGGTGACGAAGTTCAACTCTGCCGGAACGCCGACCGGCGTAGTCACACCCACCAAAGAAGAATACGAACACAACGGCTTCAGCGAAGGCCATAATTTCGCGGCGCGCGGCATCGCCGTCGACGGTCCCAGTGGGGACCTGTACGTCGCCGGGGAAGAAGAGCCCGTGCCCCTCGAAAAAGAGGAATATCTCGTCAAGCGCTACGACTCCTCCTGCCAGCCAGCCGATACCCATGAAGAGCCCGAACCCGGATGCGCTGCGGTGGAATCCTTCGGCGCTGGGTTGATCTCGGGGCGTCCGCACAGCATCGCCATCGACTCCTCTACGACATCGCTGTATGTCTCCGAGGAAAACCAGATAGCCGTCTTCGCGGCGCGTATCGTCCCCGACGCTCTCACCTCCAAGCCGACCGACACCACCGCTGGCTCTACGACGCTAACCGGCACGATCGATCCGTCGGGGGTGGAGCTCGATCCGGGAAGCGAAGGGTGTCGCTTTGAATGGGGCGAAACGACCGCCTACGGTCAAGTCGCGCCATGCGATGAGACGGCTGCCGAGATCGGCACGGGCAACTCGCCCGTCGCCGTGCACGCCGGCATCACCGGCCTGCAAGCCGGCAAGACCTATCACTACCGCCTCGTCGCAGGCAACGCGAACGATGTCAATGGCGTAATCGATGAACCCAGCTATGGCTCGGACCTCTCGCTCGGGCCGCCCCTGATCGAAGGCTCCTCGGCGCTGAGCGTGGTCGCGACCGCGGCCACGCTGCAAGCCGAGGTCGACCCGCAGGACCTCGACGCTCACATGCGGCTCGAATACGGTCCGGAAGGCGGCGCTTATGACGCCACCGAACCGATCGACGTGGGTTCGGCCGGCTCGAGCGAAGCCATCACCGTTCAGCTGCAGGACCTCATTCCGGGCGCCGTGTACCACTACCGGGTCGTCGCCGAAAACGTCCTTGGCGCTGGTGCCGAAACAGGTGAAGAAGCAGCTCATACATTCACGACCGAGACCCCCGGCGGTTTCTCGTTGCCCGACGGGCGCGTGTGGGAACTCGTCTCCCCCGTGGACAAGCACGCCGCTCTGATCGAGCCGATCACCGAAACCGAGAGCGCGATTCAGGCGTCGACCACAGGGGATGCGTTCACCTACGCGGTGACCGCACCGACCGAATCTCAGCCTGAAGGCAACCTCGAACTCACGCAGGCTCTCTCGACACGGGAACCCGCAAGCGGGTCTTTGTGGGCGTCCCGCGACATCTCCTCGCCTCACGAAGTCGCGAATGGCTGCAGCTGCAGCCCGGGCGATCCGCAGGGCTACCGCTTCTTCAGCCCGGATCTGTCGTCCTCGATCCTCGAGCCGATCGGCGCATTCGACCCCTCGATCTCGCCAGAAGCGTCAGGGCAGACCACCTTTTTGCGCACCGACTTCCCGCCCGACGCGCCGGGCGCCCAGTGCCAGTCCTCGTGCTTTCGGCCGCTCGTCACCGACGCCGCCGGCTACGCCAACGAGCCGGAAGGTACCGAAGTCGGCGGAGCTTTCCTGGGAGCCAGTCCCGACGGAAGTCACATCGTCCTGTCTTTGGGCGAACACGGGCTCTATGAGTGGGCCGCCGGCGTGCTGCAGCCTGTCAGTGTGCTGCCGAACGGCGAGCCGTTGCCGCCGCAGGAAGGCCCGTCTCTGGGCTACAAGTCGACAGGAAGCGACAACCTGGGAACGGTCAGGAACGCAATCTCGGAAGACGGTTCACGTGTCGTGTGGTCGACGAGTGGCCACAGTGCGCTGTACATGCGCGACATGGTCAGCGAAGAAACAGTCCTGATCAGTGAAGGGTCCAGCCAGGCGCCCGATATGTTCCAGACCGCCAATAGCGATGACTCTCGCGTCTTCTACACGATCGCAGGCGATCTGTACGAGTTCGAAGCGCCGCCGGGTGAAGCGTTGAGCGCCGGGCACGTTACGAACATCACGCCTGGGGGCGGCGTGCTGGGGCTCGTGCCCGGTGCTTCCGAGGACGGATCGTCACTCTATTTCGTGGCCGACACCGTTCTGTCGGGAACGGAAGCGAACGGGGAGAACGAAGCAGCCGTCGCTGGTCGACCCAACTTGTACCTAGATCAGGAAGGGACGATCAGACTGGTGGCGGTCCTCTCGAAAGACGACGAACATGACTGGGACAGCGAAATCGCTTGGGAGTTCCCCTACCTCTCGGAGCTGACCGCGCGGGTCTCGCCGAACGGCCGCTGGCTGGCGTTCATGTCGGATCGGCCGCTGACCGGGTATGACAATCGTGACGCGGCGAGCGGCGAACGCGACGAGGAGGTCTTCCTGTACGACGCGAACGCCGACGGCGGCAAGGGAGGCTTGATCTGTGCCTCGTGCGACCCGACGGGCGCGCGTCCGCACGGCAAGCTCTTCAAGGAAGAGGGCATCAAGAAACTGCTCGTCGACGGACAGCGGCTCTGGGGCGGCGGAAACGGTGTCGGCGACGGCGAAGAGCGGTGGGTCGCCGCGAACGTTCCCGGCTGGACGACGCGCTCGCACCAGTCGCGGTATCTGTCAGACGAAGGCCGCCTGTTCTTCGACAGCGACGATGCGCTGGTGCCCGCCGACACGAATGACGCGGAGGACGTGTACGAGTTCGAGCCGCCGGGCGTGGGTAGCTGCTCTGGCACGAGCGCGACCTACAGCGTCCGCTCCGGTGGCTGCGTGGATCTCGTATCGTCCGGCACCTCGAAGGAAGAATCGGCGTTCATGGACGCTTCGGAAAGCGGCGACGATGCGTTCTTCCTGACCTCGGCCCAGCTCTCCAAGCAGGACTTGGACTCCGTCGATGATGTTTATGACGCGCGTGTGGACGGCGTGGCCTTTGAACCGCAGGCGCCGCCAGCGTGCGAAGGCGATGCGTGCCAGAGCCCTGTCGCGCCGCCCACCGACTTGACGCCGGCGTCCTTGACATATCAAGGCCCGGGCAACCTTCTCGTTCCGGCGCCTACCCTGGCCGCGGCCACGAAAAAACTCGCGGTGAAGTGCGCCAAGGGCAAGAAGCTCGTGCACGGCAAGTGCGTGAGGAAGAAGGCCAAGAAGACCAAAAGCAAGCAAAAGCAGCGCTCAAAAAACGGTAAAGCCGGCGACAAGCGGAGGAACCAGTCATGAGGCTCCCAATTCGGTCACGGACGGTTCTCCCGGCTCTGTTGTCGGTCGCGATCTTGGGCTTCGGAGCATCATCAGCAGCCGCGGCCGAGCCGTGGTGGCAGCTTTCCTCGAGCTCGCGCCCGGCCAACATCAAGCCGGGTCTCGCTACCGACGAGGTGCAGCAGGTCACGCTGAATGGCGGCGGCGGAACGTTCACGCTGACTCTCACTACGGGCACCGGACACGCGGAGGCGCGGGCCGGCTCGAACGCGTTGACGAACTTCACCGCGACGGGCGGCACGTTTCACGTCGGCGACTCGGTTTCTCTGACGCTCGTGGGCAACAACAAGCTGCCGAACGCGACGATCGCGAGCGTAGGCGAAGAAACGCTGACGTTGTCGACGAACGCCACAGAAACCGTCTCCAACGGCTTCTCAATCCCGTTCTTGACTGCCGCCGAGATGACCACGCCGATCGCGTCAAGCGCCACGCCAAGCCAGGTGCAGAGCGCCCTGGAAGCGCTTCCCGGGATCGGCGCCGGCAATGTCGAAGTCGCGGGAGCTGCAGGCGGCCCGTACGTGGTGACGCTCGGAGGAGCGCTCGCTGACCAGCCCGTAGCCTTGATGGAAGTCGGGGGGTCTGTGCACGGGCACGTCACCGAGGTCGCGAAGGGACGCCCTGACGGCGAGATCGCGCTCAGCGCCGAGAACCTCGGCGACCAGGCGCTGGACGCGACGACGACACCGGTGAAGCTCTCCGACGTGCTGCCGCCCGGGCTTGAAGCAATCGGCATCGCCGGCACGGAACCCGGTCCCGAAGGCGACTTCGTGATCCCACAGGCGATCCCGTGCTCGCTGTCGTCGCTGTCGTGCACGTTCGAGCGCACGCTGGCTCCTTACGAACAGCTGGAAGCGCGCATCACGGTTCGCGTGCGTCCGGGCGCGACACCAAGTGAACTCGAACTGAACCGCGTGAGCGTCACGGGTGGCGCCGGAACCCCTCCCGCCACGCTCGCCCGACCGCTGCGGATCAACGAAGCGCCCACGGCTTACGGCGTCGAAGACTACCGTCTACGCGCCGAAGAAGAAGGCGGGGAGCTCGCCACACAGGCGGGATCGCACCCCTTCCAGGTGACGGGGACGGTCATCTTCAACCAGGGACCGGACCAGGCGCCGTTGAACGGCGCGAAGGTGAAGTCCATCGTCGAACCGGCGGCGTTGGCGAAGGACATCATCACGAAGTCCCCCGCCGGGCTGATCGGCGATCCCGTTCCGCTGCCGCAATGCACGATGACCCAGTTCATCACGCAGATCTACGGCGTCGAAGACGAGTGCCCGGCGAAGACCGCGATCGGTGTCGCGTCTGTGTCCGTGTATGAACCGCTCGTCGCCGAAGGCTATATCACGATTACCGTGCCGGTTTTCAACCTGGAACCGGCCTACGGTGAGCCGGCGCGCTTTGGGTTCTTCATCGACAAGGTCGACGTCCCCGTGACCCTGGACGTCGCGTTGCGCGACGGCCCCGGCGAAGACTATGGCGTCAACATCATCTCCAGCAACATCAGCCAAATTGCCGGACTGGCGAGTGTGCGCCTCACATTCTGGGGAGTTCCGGGCGACCCGCGCCACGATGTGTCCCGTGGCTGGCAATGTCTGGACGATTCGGTGGGCAACAAAGGCGAAAACCCAGAAGCGTCGTGCGAACCGTCCAAAGAAGCGCATCCATTCGGGTTCCTGACGATGCCGACGTCCTGCAGCGGCCCACTCGTCAGCAGCGCGGAAACGGACTCGTGGAAGGACCCAGGGGTGTTCGACACGATCGGTACCAGCGAACCGCTGCAGTCGCTGGTCGGTTGCAACCGCCTGCCGTTTGCCCCTTCGATGTCAGCGGAACCGACGAC
>JASLHP010000183.1 GCA_030149625.1 Solirubrobacteraceae bacterium | reverse complement strand
TGGCGAATGACCTGCGGGTCGAGCTCGACCCGCGCGATCACGACGAGGACGCGAGGGGGATGGGACGGATCGTCGGCGAACCGGACCTCAGCACGACCGCGAGGGACAGCTCCGGCGCCGGCAGCGTGGGCACGACTTCGGCCGAGGGCTACACAGGCATCACCAAGCCCTCGCGCAGGGGCTCCTCGCAGCGCTTCATCACGGATGTGATCGTCGACATGGGCCTGGCCACGCGCAGGCACGTCGACGACGCGCTGGAGAGCTCGCGCACCGCCGGCACGACGCCCGAGCGCGCGCTCTTGGAGAGCGGCGCGATCACAGCGGACGCGCTCGCGCGCGCGCTGGCCGAGCGCTACGGCCTCGACCACCTCGACCTCGGCGTCTTCCAGGTGGACATGTCCGCCGCCAACCTCGTCAGCACGACCGTCGCCAAGCGGTATCAGACGGTTCCCGTCGCGTTCGCCGACAAGCGCACGCTGCTGGTCGCGATGGCCGATCCCTCGAACGTTCTGGCGGTCGACGACATCGCGATCATGACCGGCTATGAGATCCGTGTAGGGGTCGCGCCGCCGGATGACATCGCGTCGCTGATATCGCGTCTGGACAGGCTCGAAGACGTCGTCGGCGAGTCCGCCGAGGTCCTGGAGGACGGCGACGACGGCGCCGAGGTCGTCGCGCTGCACGAGACCTCCGAAGACGCCCCGGTGATCAAGCTCGTCAACCAGCTCGTCGGACAGGCCGTCGAGCGCGGCGCCTCAGACATCCATCTGGCCCCCGACGGTCGCGAGCTGCGCGTGCGCTTCAGGGTCGACGGCGTGCTTCAGGACATCACGAGCGTGCAGCGGCGCATGGCCGCCGGCGTGATCTCGCGCATCAAGATCATGGCCGAGCTGAACATCGCCGAGAAGCGCCTGCCCCAAGACGGACGCGTCGGGCTCGTCGTCGACGGCCGCCACGTCGACCTGCGCGTGGTGACGCTCCCGAGCGTCCACGGCGAGGGCGTCGTGATGCGCGTGCTCGACAAGGAATCGGTCGTCGTCGAGCTCGACAAGCTGGGAATGGCCGAGCCCGAGCGCGAGCGTTTCGAACGAGCGTGTCGCGAGACGCACGGTGCGGTGCTGGTCACCGGGCCCACGGGGTCGGGAAAGTCGACGACGCTGTATGCGGCGCTGCAACTGCTCAACACGCCGGAGAAGAACATCATCACCGTCGAGGACCCGGTCGAGTACGAAATGAGCGGGCTCCCGCAGGTGCAGGTCTCGAGCAAGGTCGGGTTGAGCTTCGCGGCGGGGCTGCGCGCGATGGTGCGCGCCGACCCAGACATCATCATGGTCGGCGAGATCCGCGATCGCGAGACGGCTCAGATCGCGGTCGAGTCCGCCCTGACGGGGCACCTCGTGCTCTCGACGCTTCACACCAACGACGCGCCGTCGGCGATCACGCGGCTGATCGAGATGGGCGTCGAGCCGTTCTTGGTGGCCTCGGCGCTGGACTGCATCGTCGCCCAACGTCTCGCGCGGATGCTGTGCTCGAGCTGCAAGCGGCGCACGATCATCCCAGCCAAGGCGCTTCAACAGAACGGCTACCGCGCGCGCATGGAGCTCGAGGCCTACGAGCCCGTCGGTTGCCGTCGCTGTGGCGGCAGCGGCTATCGCGGTCGTCTGGGTCTTTATGAGGTGATGAAGATGTCACCGGAGATTCAGACGCTGGCGCTCGAACGCAGTCCCGCGGAGGCGATCCGCGACGTCGCCGTCAGCCAGGGCATGACGCGTCTGCGCGACGACGGGCTGCAGAAGGTCAGGCTCGGGCGCACCTCGATGGCTGAGATCGCGCGCGTCATCGGTACCAACTGAGCTCGTACGTTCGTCCGCTGCCGCGCCGGCGCCGGCGTGCGTTTCTAATGGACTCGCCGCGAGCTGTCGATGGACGGGCCCATGGACATCGATTTCGCGGACCTGCTGATGGAGGTCGTCAACCGCCGGGCATCCGATCTGCACCTCAGCTCGGGAGCGAATCCCACCGTTCGCGTGCGCGGGCGCCTCACGCCGTTGGAGGAATACCCCAAGCTCTCGCCCACGGACACCCGCGAGATCGTCTACTCGATCCTCACCGGCGATCAGCGTCAGCGTCTGGAGACGGACTGGCAGCTGGACTTCGCCTACTCGATACCCGGCCACGCGCGCTTTCGTGTCAATGCCTACTACCAGCGTGGCGCGATCGGCGCCGCCTTCCGCCTGATCCCATTCGGCCTCAGCTCGATCGACGAGCTCGGGCTGCCGGCCGCCGTGCACGAGTTCACGCGCCGCCCGCGTGGCTTCGTGCTCGTCACCGGGCCGACGGGCTCGGGCAAGTCCACCTCGCTCGCGGCGATGATCGACTCGATCAACTCCACGCGCGAGGAGCACATCATGACGATCGAGGACCCGATCGAGTTCCTGCACGGGCACAAGAAGTGCATCGTCAACCAGCGCGAGCTCGGCTCCGACGCGCAGAGCTTCTCCGCCGCGCTGACCGCCGCGCTGCGTCAGGACCCCGACGTGATCCTCGTCGGCGAGATGCGCGACCTGGAGACGATCTCGACCGCGTTGACCGCGGCTGAGACCGGTCACCTCGTGTTCGCCACGCTGCACACCCAGGACGCCGCGCAGACGATCGACCGCATCATCGATGTGTTCCCCTCCCATCAGCAGGGCCAGGTACGTGTGCAGCTGTCGGTCGCGCTCGAGGGGATCATGACCCAGCAGCTGCTGCCCAACGCGGACGGCTCCGGGCGCGTCGCCGCGTGCGAGGTGCTCGTGCCGAACCCCGCGATTCGCAACCTGATCCGCGAGGGCAAGACTCACCAGATCTACTCGGTGCTGCAGACCGGCTCCGCCCAGGGCATGCAGACGATGGACACGGCGCTGGCGACGCTCGTGCGCCAGGGCAAGATCAACCAGAAGCTGGCCGAACAGCGCTCCTCGACCCCGGACGAGCTCCGGCGCCTGATGGGGGCGCCTTCGCTGGCGGCCGCGTGAGCATCACGGCATGAGCACCTACGTCTTCAAGGCCATCGACCTCGCCGGCGGCAAAGCCCGCGGTGAGGTCGAGGCGGAGTCCAAGCAGGCGGTCTCCGATCAGCTCAAGCAGCGCGGGCTGATCGTCCTCGACATCGCAGACAAGCACTCCTCGAAGAACATCGAGATCACGTTCATGCAGAGCGTGAAGCCGACCGAGCTCGCGATCTTCGCGCGCCAGCTCTCGACGATGATCTCCTCGGGCATGAGCATCCTGCGCGCCCTCTACGTGCTCGAGGAGCAGACCGAGAGCAAATATCTGACCGAAACGATCGTCGCCGTTCGCAAGGACGTCGAGGCGGGGCTGTCGCTGAGCGACTCGATGGCGCGCCACCCGAAGATCTTCAGCCCCCTGTTCATCGCGATGACACAGGCAGGCGAGACCGGCGGTGTGCTCGAGGAGTCGCTCGTGCGCGTCGCCGACCAGCTGCAGAAAGACGCCGCCCTTCGCCGTCAGGTGAAATCGGCGATGATCTACCCAGCGCTCGTGGCGACGTTCGCGATCGGCGTGATGATGGCGCTGGTCGCGTTCCTCGTGCCCGTGTTCGAGGGCGTGTTCAAGGAATTCGGCGGCGAACTGCCCAAGCTGACGCAGGTATCGGTGTTCATGTCGAAGGCCGTCACGCAGTACTGGTGGCTCATGTTCGGCGGTACCGCGGCGTTCGTGGTGGGCTTCGTGAAGTGGAAGAAGACCCCCTGGGGCAGGCGGCAATGGGACCACTTCCGCCTGCACGTGCCGATGAAGATCGGCACGATCGTCCAGGAGGTCTCCGTCGCGCGCTGGTCGCGCACGCTGGCCTCGCTGACGCACGCCGGCGTGCCACTGCTGCAGGCGCTCGAGATCACCGGACGCACCGGCGGCAACATCGCGGTGCAAGAAGCGATGGACGGCGTGATCGCGTCGGTCAAGCGCGGCGGCACGATCGCGGCTC
>JASLHP010000367.1 GCA_030149625.1 Solirubrobacteraceae bacterium | reverse complement strand
GATCAGCGAGAGCTCTTCGATCAGCTTGCGCGGGATCTTGGCGCCGGCCTCGTCCTTCTTGCCGCTCAGATACAGCTCCTGGACTTCGTCGACCTCCTGCTCGTAGCCCATGCGGATCGGCACGTTCGCGTGGAAGTTCGCGCCTTTGGCGCCCATGCCGCCAAAGTACAGGGCGTAGAACGGCCGCAGCATGTCGGCGGCGGCGTCGAGGTCGTCGGTGACGATCAGCGGCACGGTGGCGCACACCTCGAAGTCGGCGGCGCTGCGCCTGGCGCCCTCACGGCTCCAGCCCTCCTGCAGCGATGGCTTGTAGAGCTCGTCGTAGACGGTGGGCGAGAACAGCATCGCCAGCCAGCCGTCGCACAGCTCGGCGCACAGCGCGATGTTCTTGGGACCCTCGGCGCCGAGATAGATGGGGATGTCCTCGCGCAGCGGATGGATCGAGGACTTCAGCGGCTTGCCGAGGCCGGTGCCCGCGGGCACCGGCAGCGGATAGTGCGGCCCGGGTGCTTGCAGGCGCCCCTGGCGAGCCCAGACGTTGCGGAGGATCGCGATGTACTCGCGGGTGCGCGCCAGTGGCTTGGCGAACGGCATCCCGTACCAGCCCTCGACGACCTGCGGACCGGAGACGCCGAGCCCGAGGATGAAGCGCCCGCCCGACAGGTGGTCCATCGTCATCGCGGCCATCGCGGTGGCGGCGGGCTGGCGCGCGGACATCTGCACGATCGCGGTGCCGAGCTTGATGCGCTCGGTCGAGGCGCCCCACCAGGCCAGCGGCGTGAGGCAGTCGGAGCCGTAGGCCTCGGCGGTCCAGATCGAGTCGAAGCCGAGGCGCTCGGCCTCGGCGACGGACTCGGCGGCGCCGGCCGGCGGCCCGCCGGCCCAGTAGCCCGTGTTCAACCCGAGCTTCAGCTCCGTCGCCATGATCGCGAGCCTATCGCTCCACGCGCGCCAGCGTGAAACCGTCATATCCCTTGCTGCCAACCGTCTGTACGGTCGTGGCGCTCACGCGCGAGCTGGCGGCAAGCAGCTCGTGAAAACGGCGCATGCCCTGCGCCCCCGGGTCTTGGGTGCCGGGGTCGGCCAGCGCGCCGTCGCGCACGACGTTGTCGGTCACGATCACGCTGCCGGGCCGCGTGAGCTCGAGCGCGAGCTCGAAGTACTCGGGCGTGCTCTGCTTGTCGGCGTCGATGAACACGAGGTCGAACGGCTCGACGCTCGCGGCCACGAGCGCTTTCAAGCTCGCGGCCGCGGGACCGACTTCTATATCTATGAGGCTGGCAAGGCCGGCCCGCTCGCAGTTCGCGGCTGCGACCTCGGCGTAGCCCGGGTTCAGCTCGAGCGTCACGAGCCGGCCGTCGTCAGGCAGCGCGCGGGCGAGCCAGATCGTGCTGTAGCCGCCGAGCGTGCCGATCTCGAGGACCCGCCGGGCCCCGTGGATGCGCGCGATCAGGTGCAGCAGCTTGCCGAGCGCGGGCGTCAGCGCGATCGGCGGCAAGCCAGCGTCGGCGCTCGTCTGTCGCGTCGCCGCAAGCGCTGGATCCGCGGGCACGAGCCGCGCCTCGATGTACTCGTCGACCTCGCGCCACAGCTGTTCGCTCATCGTTGCTCCACGGTGCGTTCGTCGCGGCTGATCAGCGCGAGCGGCAACGCGAGGCCTGCCGAGCGGCGCACGCTCGCGATGCGGCGCCCCGGTTGCACCGCCGGTCGCACCTCGCTGATGTCGTCTGCGAGTTGCGCGGCACAGCGGTCGAGGTCCTCGACGAGCAGCGCAAGCCCCCAGAAACGCACGGGTCGATCGCGGCCGCCGGCGCGCTCGATGACCTCGGCGGGCTCCTGGATCAGCTCCAGAACCTCGCGCCCGAGGCGGAAGAACGCTTGCCGCGGCGCGCCAGCTGGCGTCGGCTGCTCGCGCACGCGGCGCAGATCCATGCCAGCCGCCTCCAGCACGGCGACGCTGCGGTCGAGGTCCGGCGAGGCCGCGACTACGTGGTCGATCGCGACGACTCCATTGGAGTGCACGGGCGCCGCCCGCGGCACGGGTCGCATGGAGCTCGTCGTCGGCAGCCCGTCGAGCTCGTCGTTTTTCAGATCGCGCAGCGACCACGCGGCGATGCCGGGCACTGGTGGCACGGGCTCGGCGTCACCGGGCGTGTCCAGCGCGGGCGTGGCGCCCGTGAAGCGAAGCCATACGCTGCCGATCTGGGCGCGTGCGTCCTCGATGTCGAAGCCGAGGTTCGCCCAACGAGTGGGGTCGTCGGCGATGGTGAGCTCATCGATCGTCGGTGCCGGCACGTGCCTTCCTTTCTGCGCTTCCTGGGCGCGCTCGCGACCACGCTCCGGGTAACGGTCGCTCGCAGCGCTAAAACGAGCAGGCGTGAACGGTACACCGGAACTGAGCGAGCGCCGACGCACGGCGATCCTCGCGATCTGCTGCATGAGCCTGTTGATCGTGGCAATGGACAACACGATCGTCAACGTCGCGCTGCCGTCGATCCATCACGACCTGCACGCGCCGTTGTCGGGGCTGCAGTGGACGATCGACGCCTACGTGATCGTGCTTGCGAGCCTGCTGCTGCTTTCGGGCTCGACCGCCGACCGGCTCGGGCGCAGGCGCATATTCATGCTGGGGTTGCTGCTGTTCGGCGGAAGCTCGCTGCTGTGCAGCCTGGCGCCGAGTCTCGGCTGGCTGATCGCGGCGCGGGCGCTGCAGGGCATCGGCGGCTCGATGCTCAACCCAGTGGCGATGTCGATCATCACGAACGTGTTCGTCGAGCCGCGCGAGCGTGCCCGCGCGATCGGCGCGTGGGGCGCGGTCGTCGGCGTCAGCCTGGCGCTCGGCCCGATTGTGGGTGGCGCGCTCACCGAGTACGTCGGCTGGCGCTCGATCTTCTGGATCAACGTTCCGATCGCCCTGGCGGCGGCGATCCTGACGGCGCTGTTCGTGCCCGAATCGCGCGCGCCGCGCGCGCGCCGCATCGACCCCGTCGGCCAGATCCTGGTCATCGCGGCGCTGGCGTCGCTTACGTACGCGATCATCGAGGGCCCCGAAACGGGCTGGTTCTCGGCACAGAGCGTCGGCACGTTTGCGCTGGCGGCCGTGGCCACAGCCGGGCTCGTGCGCTACGAGCAGCGCCGCGTGGATCCGCTGATCGAACTGCGCTTCTTCCGCAGCGCGCCGTTCTCTGGCGCGACGCTGATCGCGATCAGCGCGTTCGCGGCGTTCACGGGCTTCCTGTTCGTCAACACGCTGTACCTTCAAGACGTGCGCCACTATTCGGCACTCGACGCGGGCGTGTGCACGTTGCCGATGGCGCTCGCCGCGTTCGCGTGCAGCCCGCTGTCGGCGCGCCTGCTCGGCAACCGCGGGCCACGCATCCCTCTGTTCATCTCCGGCGGCTGCACGCTCGTGAGCGCGCTGGTACTGACGACGCTCAGCTCCTCGACGCCACTGCTGCTGCTGCTCGCCGTCTACGGCGTGTTCGGCGTCGGCTTCGGCTTCGTCAACCCGCCGATCACGTTCACGGCGGTCTCCGGCATGCCCAACAACCAGGCCGGCGTCGCAGCCGCGGTCGCGTCGACCAGCCGCCAGATCGGACAGGCGCTCGGCGTGGCGGTGACCGGCTCGATCCTGGGTGCGGCGGTCGGCAGCGGCATCGGCCTGCGCCTGACGTCCGCTAGCCACCCAGCGTGGTGGCTGATCGCCGGCTGGGGTGTCGTCGTGCTCGCGCTCGGCGCGGCCTCGACGGGCGGTTGGGCACAGGGCACGGCGCGTCGTTGCGCCGAACAGCTCGAACAGGAGGCTGCGGCCACACGGCCGCTGCAGCCGGCATGAGCCGCGAGCGAGCCGTCGCGTGGCTGCTGATGGGCGTCCGCTACGTGCTGCCGGTGGCGGTC
>JASLHP010000107.1 GCA_030149625.1 Solirubrobacteraceae bacterium | reverse complement strand
CGGCGTCCGCTCTGCGGCCGGGCGCTCGCGCGGCGCAGGGCCCGCCGCGTCAGCCAGACCTTCTCCCGTCGCCCGTTCCGCGAAGAACGCGCCCGCGCCCAGCGCCCGGTCGAACGGCGACCAGCGCCGCCCCGGCGCGAGCTCCTTCTCGAGCCGGTCGAAGCTGCCCAGGCGACCGCCGAGGTTGTCGATCATGTGCACCAGCGTCGCCTCGCGCGTGCACGGCAAGACCGGGCTGCCGTGCTCGAGCGAGCCATGATGGGAGAGGATGATGTGGCCCACGGCCTGCGCCAGCTCCGCCGGGAAGCCGTCGACGTCCTCGATCAAGCGGCGGATGCGGTAGTAGCCGAGCGCGATCTCGCCGTGCAGCCGGCCCGCGTCGGTGAGATCGATGTTGCGAGGATCGTCCGTGTACGCCTCGAGCTTGCCGATGTCGTGCAGCAGCGCGCCCGTGACCGCGACGTCGCGATCGATCCCGCCGAACGTGGCGCTGATCGCGCTGACCGCCTGCGCGACTCCGAGACAGTGCTCGAGCAGCCCGTGCGCATACGCCTGGTGGTAATACTTCGCCGCCGGCGCCGTACGGTAGCCCGCCCACAGCTCGCCGCCCTCGCCGAACACCCGCTCGAGCATGATCCGCAGATGCGGGTTCTGAATCGTGCCCAGGAGCTCACGGATCTCGCCTTCCATCTGCTCCACTCCGCGCGCCGGGCCGTCGCGTAGATCCGCCTCGTCGAAGCTCCCCGGCGCGGCCGCCTGCAACCCGCGCAGATTGATCTGCGGGCCGAAGCGTGGGTGCACCGTATAGCGGCCGCTGACCCGCACCGGCGTGCCCGCGCGCGCCAGCTCTTCGACCTCGTCGAGCCCGTCCCAGACCATGCAGGCGACCGCGCCCGTGCGGTCGCCCAGCTGCAGGCGCAGGTACTCGCCACCATCGCGCCGCTGGCGTCGCTCGAGCTCCCGCACCAGCAGCACCTGGTCGATCGCGAGGCCGTCTGTCAGCTCGTTCAAGAGCACCGCCTGAAGGTAGACGGGGCCGCGGACGGGACGCCACAGGCCTTCACAACGCCACAGGCCTTCACAAACGCCGCGGCCGATGGCTGCGACGTTCGCGGAGACCTGGCGCCGGGGGACGCCTCGGCCTCTCCCCGAGCACCGCCGGAGAGGTTGGACGATGCTCAAGCTCGCGTGCTTCCCTGACTCCGCCGCGACGACGGCGCGGTTCGGGTTCGAGGAGATCGTTCCGGCAATGACTGTAGTTCTGGGCAGGCGGCGCACGCCAGCCTTGTTTTCGACTACGGCGTGAGCCGGTGCGGGCCGCGGTACAGGAACGTGACCTCGCGCACGTTCTCCTGTCCCAGCATCTGCATCAACAGACGCGTCAGCCCGAAGCCGAAGCCGCCGTGCGGCGGCGCGCCATAGCGGAAGAAGTCCAGGTAATACTGGATCGGGCCGACCTCGACGCCCTTGTCCTCGGCCTGCGCGAGCAGCTGCTCATAACGGTGCTCGCGCTGGGCGCCGGTCGTCAGCTCGATGCCGCGCCACAGCAGGTCGAAGCTCTTCGTCAGCGTCGGCCGATCGGCGTGGCGCATGTGGTAGAAGGGCCGCACCGTCGTCGGATAGTCGGTCACGAACGCGAACTCGTGGCCGTGCGACTGCTTGACGATCGCCGACAGCGCGCGCTCGCTCGGCGGGTCCAGGTCGTGGCCCGCTCCCGGCGCGTCGTGGCCGTGCTCGCGCAGCAGCTCCTTCGCGTGCTCCAGCGTGACTCTCGGGAACGGCACCGTCGGCACGATCAGCTCCGTCGCGAACGTCGCCTCGATCTGCGCACCATGGGCCTCCTTGACCGCCGCCAGCACGTGCGCCAGCCAGCGCTCCTCGAAGGCCATCACGTCCTCGTGCGAGTCGATCCACGAGATCTCCACGTCGACGCTCGTGAACTCGGTGTCGTGACGCGAGGTGAACGACGGGTTCGCCCTGAACACGGGGCCCACCTCGAAGACCTTGCCGAAGCCCGCCGCCATCGCCATCTGCTTGTAGAACTGCGGCGATTGCGCGAGGTAGGCCACGCCCTCGAAGTACTCCACCTTGAACAGCTCGGCGCCCGACTCGCTCGCCGAGCCCATCAGCTTTGGCGTGTGGATCTCGAGGAAGCCCTCTTTGCGCCAGTAGTCGCGCATCGCGTCCTCCGCCGTCGTCTGCACCTCGAAGATCAGCCGACGGTCGGCGCGACGCAGGTCCAGGTAGCGCCAGTCGATGCGCTTGTCGAGCGCCGAGTCCGCCGCGATCGGCACCTCCGGCTCGGCCAGCGCGTCGACCGTCAACGCCTCCAGCTTCAGCTCCAGGCCACCGAGCTTCACGCGCTCGTCCGCCGCGACGGTGCCCGCGATCGTCACCGCCGACTCGACCGTCAGCGCCGAGACTCGTTCGTTGAGCTCGCTCGGCGGGTCCGCCTTGGGCAGCACCACCTGCGCGAGGCCCGTTTCGTCGCGCACGATCACGAACTGGACGCTCTTCTGATCGCGGATCGCGTGCGCCCAGCCGCGAACCGTCGCCTGGCGGCCGACCTTCTCGGGCAGGTCGGATATGAGCGTTCTCGTCACAGACGGGGACCCTACCCCACGCGAGCCGGATTACGCGACCGCGGCTAGTCCGTAGTACCTCCGCTCTGCTCCTCGAGCTCGACCTCCACCACGAGCTCGCCATCGTCTGAAGCGAGCTTCTCCAGGCGCTCGACCGAGCCCGCCTGCAAGAGGTCGTCTTCGCCCAGCCCAAACGCGGCCAGGCGCTCCGCGGTGTCGTGCACGCGCACCAGCTTCACGGGCGCGCGCATCGGCCGCTTGGCTTGCGACTTGGCCTTGCGCACCTCGCGCAGCACGTCGGCCGTGACCGCCAGCGCGAGCTCCTCGCTGGCAAGCTCGTCCGTGTCGCCGTCAGCGCCGGCTGTGCCGGCGTGCGGGCGCGTGCGGCGGCCGGCGGCGGCCAGCTCGGCCGCGTCGGGCCACGGCGCACGATGTATCGACCCGTGCTGCCACCACGACCAGACCTCCTCGCACGCGAACGGCAGGAACGGCGCGAACAGGCGCTGAAAGACCGACAACGAAAGCCGCAGCGCGAGGCTGACCGAGGCGCTGACGTTTGGGTCCGGGTCATAGCGCCGCCCCTTGACGAGCTCCAGGTAAAAGTCGCAGTACCACCAGAAGAAGCTCTCCGTACGCTCGAGCGCGCGCGCGTAGTCGTAGCGCTCGAAGCTGTCGGTGGCATCCGCCACGACCTGCGCCAGCCGCGCGACCAGCGCGCGGTCGAGCGGGTGCGTGAGCTGCCCGAGCTCCGCCTGCTGAGACGCGGCGGGCAGGTCGGCGAGCGCGAACTTGGACGCGTTCAGCAACTTGACGGCAAGCCGCCGCCCGACCTCATCTGCTGCGCGTCGAACGCCGTGTCCGTGCCCGGGCGCCCGCTCGCGGCCCAGTAGCGCACGGCGTCCGCGCCGTACTCCTCGAGCAGGTGCATCGGCGTGACGACGTTGCCCTTCGACTTGGACATCTTCTTGCGGTCCGGGTCGAGCACCCAGCCGGAGATCGCGGCGTTCGCCCACGGCAGCTCGTCGTAGTCGAGCTGCGAGCGCAGCATCGTCGAGAACAGCCACGTCCTGATGATGTCGTGCGCCTGCGGGCGCACGTCCATCGGGAAGACCTTCGCGAACAGCGCGTCGTCCTCGCCCGCCTGCGCGGCGATCTGCGGCGTCAGCGACGAGGTCGCCCACGTGTCCATCACGTCGGGGTCGCCGGCGAAGCCGCCCGGCTGCCCGCGCTGCTCGGCCGTGTAGCCGTCCGGCACGTCGGTCGACGGGTCGACCGGCAGCTGGTCCGGCGCGGCCGCGATCGGCGCGGTGTGCAGGACGTTGCCCTCGCCGTCGAGCGGATACCAGATCGGGAACGGCACACCGAAGAAGCGCTGGCGGCTCACGCACCAGTCGCCGGTGAGCCCGTTGATCCAGTCCTCCAGGCGCGCGCGCATGTACGGCGGGTGCCACTCGAGCTCGCGTCCGCGCGCGAGCAGCTGCTCGCGGT
>JASLHP010000016.1 GCA_030149625.1 Solirubrobacteraceae bacterium | reverse complement strand
TATCTCGCCCGAGAGCAGGGCCAGGGCGAGACGGTCGACGAGCTGCTTTTGGATCACCCGCCTGAGCGGACGGGCGCCGTAGGTGGGGTCATAGCCGAGGTTGCCGATCAGCTCCCGCGCCTTGTCGGTGAGCGTCACCTGCACGCCGCGCTCGGCCACGCGCGCGATCACGCGCGACACCTGCAGCTCGACGATCTCGGAGATCTGCTCGCGTGAGAGCGGGTGGAAGCGCACGACGTCGTCGAGCCGGTTGACGAACTCGGGTTTGAAGTGCGCGAGCAGCTCGTTGCGCAGCTGCGTGTCGGACAGGCCCTCGGGCACCGGGATGTTCGACGTCATGATCAGCACGGTGTTCTTGAAGTCGACGGTGCGGCCCTGGCCGTCGGTGAGACGGCCGTCGTCCATCACCTGCAGCAGCGTGTTGAACACGTCGCCGTGCGCCTTCTCGATCTCGTCGAGCAGCACCACCGAGTAGGGACGGCGGCGCACGGCCTCGGTCAGCTGGCCGCCCTCCTCGTAGCCGACGTACCCGGGGGGCGCGCCGACCAGTCGCGACACGGTGTGCTTCTCCATGTACTCGGACATGTCGATGCGGATCATCGCGTCCTGGGAGTCGAACATGAACTCGGCGAGCGCGCGCGCGAGCTCGGTCTTGCCGACGCCGGTGGGCCCGAGGAACAGGAACGTGCCGATCGGGCGGTCGGGGTCCTGCAGGCCGGCTCGGGAGCGCCGCAGCGCGGTGGCGACGGCCTCGATCGCCTCGTCCTGGCCGACGACGCGTTCGTGCAGGCGGTCCTCCATGTGGATCAGCTTCTCGGTTTCGCCCTCGAGCAGACGGCTGACGGGGATGCCGGTCCAGCGCGCGACGACGTCGGCGACGTCGTCGGCGTCGACCTCCTCCTTCAAGAATTGAGCCCCGCCCGCCGCACCCGATTCACGTGCCCCCGACTCGGCGGCGTCCTCGCTGGATTCGCGCTCTGCGAGCTGGCGCTCGAGCTCGGGGATGTCCTGGTAGAGCAGCTTGGAGGCGCGCTCGAGGTCGGCTTCGCGCTGCGCGCGCTCCGCGTCGATGCGCGCCTGCTCGAGCTGCTCCTTCAGCTCTGAGATGCCCTGAATCGCCTGCTTCTCGCTTTGCCACTGCGCCTTCATGCCGGCGGACTGCTCGCGCAGCTCGGCGAGCTCGCGTTCGATCGCCTCGCGACGCTCGCCGGAGGCCTCGTCGGTCTCCTTGCTCAAAGACGTGAGCTCGATCTCGAGCTGCATCACGCGCCTGTCGACCTCGTCGATCTCGGTGGGCAGCGAGTCGATCTCGATGCGCAGCCCCGACGCCGCCTCGTCGATCAGGTCGATCGCCTTGTCGGGCAGGAAACGGTCGGCGATGTAGCGGTCGGAGAGCGTCGCGGCGGCGATCAGCGCGCTGTCCTGGATGCGCACGCCGTGGTGCACCTCGTAACGCTCCTTGAGGCCGCGCAGGATCGCGATCGCATCGGCGACGGACGGCTCGCCGACGATCACCGGCTGAAAGCGCCGCTCGAGCGCGGCGTCCTTCTCGATGTACTTGCGGTACTCGTCGAGCGTCGTCGCGCCGACGCAGCGCAGTTCGCCGCGCGCGAGCATCGGCTTGAGCAGGTTGGCCGCGTCGACAGCGCCTTCCGCGGCGCCGGCGCCGACGATCGTGTGCAGCTCGTCGAGGAACAGGATCACGCTTCCCTGTGCCTCGGAGACCTCGCCCAGCACAGCCTTGAGACGATCCTCGAAGTCGCCGCGGTACTTCGCGCCTGCGATCAGCGAACCGATGTCGAGCGAGATCACGCGGCGTTCGCGCAGCGAGTCGGGCACGTCGCCGGAGACGATGCGCTGCGCGAGGCCCTCGACGATCGCGGTCTTGCCGACGCCGGGCTCGCCGATCAGCACGGGGTTGTTCTTGGTGCGCCTGGACAGCACCTGGATCACGCGACGGATCTCCTCGTCGCGCCCGATCACCGGATCGAGCTTGCCCTGCTCGGCCGCCTCGGTGAGGTCGGCGCCGAAGCGCTCGAGCGCTTCGAGCTTCTCCTCGGGAGACTGGTCGGTGACACGGTGCGCGCCGCGCACCTCGGCGAGCGCCTGCAGCAGACGCTCGCGGCTGGCGCCGACGGAACGCAACGCGGCGCCGGCGCGAGCGGGCGAGGTCGTTTCACCGGCGAGCGCGAGCAGCAGATGCTCGGTCGAGACGTACTGGTCGGAGAGCGCCTGCGCCTCGCCCTCTGCCGCTTGGATCACGGCCGTGAGCTCGCTCGAGGGCACGGTCGCGGGCGGCGAGGAGCTCGCGGACAGGCGCGGCAGCTCCTCGAGCGCGCGCGCGACCTCGGCGCGCAGCGCGGGCAGCTCGACCCCGAGCTTTCTCAGCACTGGCAGCACCACGCCGCCTGGCGCGCTCGCGGCCGTGTCGCCGCTGCGAGCGCCGGGACCCGCGCCGGCCGCCGCGCTCGCACTCCCCGCGCCGTCGCTGTCGAGCAGCGCGCTCAGCAGATGCACGGGCACGGCCTGCGGGTTCGCGCGCTGCTGCGCGAGCCTCGCCGCCGCGGCGAGCGCCTCCTGGGACTTGATGGTGAAACGATCGGGTTGCATCGCTAAGAGCTCTTCGGCGGGGTTCGAAACGGGGAGCGGGCGTCGACGGCGCGTACGAGCTCGCGGCCTCCGCGGTACGGAACGGCCAGCTCGGCGCGGAACGAGCGGCGCACCTCCTCGAGCTCGTTGGCGAGCCGCACCTGCGCTTGCAGCGCTTCCAGCTCGATCGCTTCGATGCGCTGCTGCATGTTGTCGATCTCGGCCTCCAGACGCAGCACGCGCTCGACGCCGGCGAGGTTGAGGCCGAGCTCGGCGGTCATCTCCTGGATGCGCCTGAGCTTCTCGACGTCCTCCTGCGAGTACAGACGTGTGCCCTTCGGCGAGCGCTGCGGCTCGATCAGGCCACGCGACTCGTACATGCGCAGCGTTTGCGGGTGCATGTTGGCGAGCTGCGCGGCGACCGAGATCATGAACACGCCACGGTTGGTCTCGACGGTGATCGTGGTCGTCCTAGGAGGCATCGTCCGCCGCCTTTGTCGCGGTCTCGCCGGCCGCCTTGGCCGTGCCATCGCCCGCCGTCGCACCGTTGCGGAACAAGCCCGCGCGGGGGTCCTCGCCGAACGCCTTCGACAGCTCCTCGACGGCGCTCTGCTGCTCCTTGTTGAGCTTTTGGGGGACGTCGATCACGAAGCGGTAGTGAATGTCGCCTTTCTGGTGAGCCCCGCTCGCGCCGAGCTTCGGCGGACCCTCGCCGCGCAGGCGCTGGACGGTGCCGTGCGCGGTGCCGGGGCGCACACGCAGCGTCTTCGTGCCGTTCAGCGTCGGCACCTGCACCTCGGCTCCCTGCAGCGCCTCGGGGATCGTCAGCGGCACCTCGACCTCGAGGTGCTCGCCCTTGCGAATGAACAACGGCGACGGCTCGACGTTCGTGACCAGGTACAGGTCGCCGGGCGGTCCGCCACTGCGTCCCGGCTCGCCCTTGCCGGCCAGGCGGATGCGACTGCCGTCGCGCACGCCCGCGGGGATGTTGACGCGCAGCCGCTTGACGGTGCGCACGGCGCCGGCGCCTTGGCAGGTCGGGCAGGGGTCCTCGATGACGGTCCCCGCGCCCCCGCACAGCGAGCATGGCTGGGAGATCGAGAACATCCCCTGACCCTGGGTCTCGATGCCACGGCCCTCGCAGCGCGGACACACCTTCGGTGCGGTACCGGGCTTGGCGCCGGTGCCGTGGCAGGTCGGGCAGGTGGTGTGCATCGGCACCTGCAGCGGCACCTGCGCGCCGCTGACGGCCTGGTCGAACGTGATCGACACACGTGCCTCGAGGTCCGCGCCCTTCTCGGCACGCGGCTTCGTGCGCACGCGCCGTCCGCTGGTCGAGCCACCGAACAGGTTCGAGAGGATGTCGCCCATCGAAGAGCTGTCGAAGTCGAAGTTGCCAAAGCCACCGAAGCCACCTCCGGGACCGGCGCCGGTTGCGAACGGGCCCGAGCCGCTGTCGTACTGCTTGCGCTTGTCGGGATCGCCGAGCACGTCGTGGGCCTGCGAGATCTCCTTGAAGCGCGCCTCCGCCTGCTTGTCGTCGGGGTTGCGGTCCGGGTGGTACTGGCGCGCGAGCTTGCGGTAGGCCTTCTTGATCTCCTCGGGCGTCGCTTTCTTCTCGACGCCGAGCGTCTTGTAGTAGTCGGGTCGTGTCGCCATCGTGGAGCTCCTCCTACGCCGCCACGACCACGCGCGCGGGGCGCAGGACGCCCTCGCCCAGCCGATAGCCATCCTGGTAGACCTCGACGACGGTCCCGCTCGGCTTGCCGTCGGCCGCGTCGGCGGTGGCGACCGCCTCGTGCACGGACGGGTCGAACTGCTCGCCGAGGGGGCAGAACGACTCGATCCCGGCGCGCGCGAGCGCGCCCTTCAGCTCGGAGCGCACGAGCCGCACGCCCTGCAGCAGCGGATCGTCGTCGGCCGCGGCCTCGAGTGCCCGGTCGAGGTTGTCGAGCGCGGGCAGGAGCTCCTTCGCCAACGACCCCACCCCCCGATCGCGAGCAGCAGCCGCATCACGAGCAACGCGCTTGCGGTAGTTCTCGAAGTCGGCCTGCGTGCGCTGCGCGAGCGCGAGGTAGTCGTCGCGCTGCTTGGCGGTCTTGACAAGCTCGTCGAGCTCCACCTCGATCTCGGCAGCCTCATCGACCTCGGCGGTGGTTTGGGCGTGCGCGTCTTCACCGTGCGCTGTCGCGCCCGGCGAAGTCGCTCCCGCCCCGTCATCGCTCACTTGCGAGCCATCGGCGGCGGAGCCAGGTCCACCCGCCGCGGAGCTCGACGAGCCCGGGGCGGAATGGCCCTGGGACGCCCGACCCGTGGTGGGCGCGGACGAGTCCTCGGCGTGCGCGAAAGCGCGCGACGAGAACTCGGCAGCGCCTGGAGCGGCCTGTGCCGGCCGGACGGGCTGGCCGCCGCTTGTGATCTCGATCTCTGTCATCGCGCCGCCTTACGCCTGCGGCTCTTCGACGACCTCGGCATCGACGACATCCTCGTCGTCCGAGGAGTCGCTGGCGCCGTTGTCGGCTGAGGCGCCGTTGCCGGAGGCGGCGGCCTGCTCCTGGGCGCGCTGGTACATCGCCTCGGAGACGGCGTGGAACGCCGTCTGCAGAGCCTCGGCCTTGGCGTTGATCGCGGCGGGGTCGTCTGACTCGAGGACTTCCCTGACCTCCTTGATGGCCTCCTCGATGCGACCTTTGGAGTCGGCGTCGACCTGGTCGCCGAGATCGACGAGCTGGCGCTCGGCCTGGTAGGCGGCGTTCTCGGCGGTGTTGCGCGCCTCGGCGAGCTCGCGCGCCTTGCGGTCCTCCTCGGCGTGGGACTCGGCGTCGGAGACCATGTTCTTGATCTCGTCGTCGGAGAGCCCGGAGCCGGCCTTGATCTCGATCTTCTGCTCCTTGCCGGTGCCGAGATCCTTGGCGGACACGTTGAGGATGCCGTTGGCGTCGATGTCGAAGGCGACCTCGATCTGCGGGATGCCTCGCGGCGCCGGCGGGATGCCGGTGAGCTGGAACTTGCCGAGCGACTTGTTGTACTGAGCCATCTCGCGCTCGCCCTGCAGCACGTGGATCTCGACCGATGGCTGGTTGTCCTCGGCCGTGGAGAAGACCTCGCCCTTGCGCGTCGGGATCGTGGTGTTGCGCTCGATCAGCTTGGTCATGACGCCGCCCTTGGTCTCGATGCCGAGGGTCAGCGGCGTGACGTCGAGCAGCAGCACGTCCTTGACGTCGCCGGCGAGCACGCCGGCCTGGATGGCGGCGCCGACGGCCACGACCTCGTCGGGGTTGACGCCGCGGTGCGGCTCTTTGCCCGTGAGCTCCTTGACCTTCTCCTGGACGGCGGGCGAGCGGGTCATGCCGCCGACGAGCACGACGTGCTCGATCTCCTTGACGCCCTTGGCTTTGGCGTCGTCCATCGCCTGACGGACTGGGGCGACGACGCGGTCGAGCAGCTCGGACGTGAGCTCGGCGAGCTTGGCGCGCGTGAGACGCGTGTCGAGGTGCTTGGGCCCGGAGGAGTCGGCGGTGATAAACGGCAGGTTGATCTGCGTCTCCTGGGTGGTGGACAGCTCGATCTTGGCCTTCTCGGACGCCTCGTACAGACGCTGCAGCGCCATCGGGTCGGTTGACAAGTCGATTCCTTGACTGCGCTTGAACTCCGCGACGAGCCAGTCGACGATCGCCTTGTCGAAGTTGTCGCCGCCGAGGTGGTTGTCGCCGGCGGTGGACTTGACCTCGAACACGCCGTCGCCGATCTCGAGCACGGACACGTCGAAGGTGCCGCCGCCGAGGTCGAAGACGAGGATCGTCTGGTCTGACTCCTTGTCGAGCCCGTACGCGAGCGACGCGGCGGTGGGCTCGTTGATGATGCGCTTGACGTCGAGCCCGGCGATCTTGCCGGCGTCCTTGGTGGCCTGGCGCTGGTCGTCGTTGAAGTACGCGGGGACGGTGATGACGGCGCCGTCGACGGTCTCGCCCAAATACGCTTCGGCGTCGGTCTTCAGCTTTTGCAGGATCATCGCCGAGATCTCCGGCGGAGAGTGCTGCTCGCCACCGGCCTCGACGCGCGCGTCGCCGTTGGGGCCGGAGACGACCTTGTACGGGACGATCGACTCCTCCTCGTGCACTTCGGCCTCCTTGCGGCCCATGAAGCGCTTGATCGAGAAGACGGTGTTCTGCGGGTTGGTGACGGCCTGGCGCTTGGCGACGGTGCCGACGAGACGCTCGCCGGACGCCGTGAACGCGACGACCGAGGGGGTCGTGCGGCCGCCCTCGGAGTTCTCGATAACCGTGGGCTCGCCGCCCTCCAGGACCGCCATGCACGAGTTGGTCGTGCCGAGGTCGATTCCTATGGTCTTTGCCATGTGCTGAATGCTCCTTCTAATACGCTTTACAAATCTGAGCGTTAGTGTGGCAGATTTTCTCCTGTGTTTCAAGTACCCTTGTATCCCTCGCTGTGCTGCCCGGCTTCGCTCCCCAGCGAGCCCGCCGCGCGGGCGGACTCCCCGACACGAACGCTTCGCAAGCGCCAGCGTGCGCGCTACCGTCTGACGATGAACGTGATCCCGTCGGGGCCGCTCAAGCCCCGGCTGCGCGGCGTGCTGCACGAGTACGGGTTCTTCGTGTCGCTCGTGTGCGGCGTCGCGTTGATCCTCGCGGCATCCGATGGCCGCGCACGCCTGGCGGCAAGCATCTACGCCGCCGCGGTGTCGGGCCTATTGGGCACGAGCGCGCTGTATCACCGCGTGACGTGGCGTCCGCGCGCGCGCCGCTGGATGCGCCGGCTGGATCACTCGATGATCTTCGTGCTGATCGCCGGCACGTACACGCCGGTGGCGCTGCTCGCGCTGAAGGGCTCGCTCGCGAGCACGATCCTGATCGTGCTGTGGGCGGGAGCGCTGGGCGGCGTCGTCTTCAAGCTGCTGTGGATCGACGCGCCCAAGTGGCTGTTCGCGGCGATCTACGTGGCGCTCGGCCTGGTCACGGCGGCGGTCTTCGGCGAGCTGCCAGCCGCGATCGGCTGGCTCGGCGCGGGCGGGCTGGCCACCGGCGGTCTGCTGTACGTGGTCGGCGCGGTCGTGTACGCGAGCGGCCGCCCGAACCCGTGGCCGAAGGTGTTCGGCTACCACGAGGTGTTCCACGCGCTCGTGCTCGTCGCCGCGGCGCTGCAGTACGCGGTGATCGCGTTCGCGGTGCTGCCCCGCGGCTAGGTGCCCAGCGGCCAAGGATTGGCGGCCGGCTCCCGCTGCTCGTCCCGCCAGTCCGCGTAAGCCTCATCCGGCTCATCGGTCGTTCGCGCTGCTGAGGCGCCGTACTTCGCTGCGATCTCGCTCACTGGATAGTGCGGTTCGTCCTTGCGTCTGGACCCGATCATCAGCACCGCGCTCGGGCTGTCGCCGGCTCCGACGAACACGTGCTCGACACCGGCAGGGCAGTGGAAGAAATCCCACTGCCGGAGCTCGTGCTCCTCGCCGTTGATTATCGCGATGCACTCGCCGTACAAGACCAGGAAGTCCTCCTGCACCGGCTCGGAGTGGTATCGGCAGTTCGGCACGCCCGGCTCCATGATCTGGACGTTGACGCCCGTGTCGAGCCAGGGTGCGCTGTCGTCCTCGAAGTCGAGGATCATCGCCCGCTTTGAGTGGCTGAACGCCGGAGCGTCGGCAAGGTTCCTGATAAACGCCTGATCCATCCCGGAGACGATACCCGGCCGCGCCTGTCGATCTACAGGCGCGCCGGTCCGATCATCTGAGCGCAATCCCCGTAGCCCGCTCTGAAAGCGCTAGCGGCCACCAATCGGTCGCGTTCGCTAAGTCCGTAGGCAACACACCGAGGCAAACTCGCCGCGGCTCGGGCACATGCGCGCGAGCGCGCATTCGTGGCACGCGGGCGAGCGCGCGTGGCACGTCCGGCGGCCGTGGCGCAGCAGGTTGACGTGCAGCTCGAGCTCCTGGCCGGGCGGGGTCAGCGCGAGCATCTGGTCGTGCAGCTCCTCGAAGGGCGCCCCGGGGCGCAGCAGGCGCAGGCGCATGCCGACGCGCGAGACGTGGGTATCCACCGGCACGTCGTGCAGCCCATAGGCGAACAGCAGCACGCACGCGGCGGTCTTGCGCCCGACGCCGGGAAGCGCGACGAGGTAGTCGCGAGCCTCCTCGATGGGCGCGCGCGCGAGCCAGTCGAGCGAGAGCCCCCTATCGGAGATCGCGCGCAGGATCGCCTGGATGCGAGCGGACTTCACCTTGGAGATGCCACCGGGACGGATCGCCTCCTCGACCTCGGCGACAGGCGCGTCGCGCACCTGCTCCCACGACGCGAAGCGCTCGCGCAAGCGCAGGTAGGCGACGTCGCGGTTGCGGTCGTTGGTCGACTGCGAGAGCACCGTCAGGATCAGCTCGGCAATCGGGTCGCCGTGGGGACGCATGAGCGGGATGCCGTACACCTCACGCAGGCGTTCGCGGACCCTGACGACGCGTGCGCGCGACGGCGGCGTCCATGCGGAGGCGGCTGTCTGGGCTGGGCGGCGCGAGCTTCCGCGCGAAGGGCTCGGTGGCACGCGCCAACGGTAGCCGCACGCGCGCCGGTGACGATGCTCGCCGCGGTAGACGCCCCTATATCCTCGGGCGGTGCCCGAGTTGCGCGACAACAGACGCGAGATCGACACCGGCGGGGCGCACGGTGCGCTTCCCGTCTTTTGGCGCGACGCGCCGCGCCCGAGCAGCGCGAGCGACGCCGTCGTGCCGCTGTACGTGCACGGCGTGCCGAGCAATTGCGACGAATGGACAGCGTTCCTGCGCCGCAGCGGCGGGCTGGCGCTCGACCTGCCCGGCTTCGGGCGCTCCGGCAAGCCCGGCTATCTGAAATACACGATCGACGAGTACGACCGTTTCATCGAGCGCTTCATCGACGAGCTGGACGTCGAGCGCGTGCAGCTCGTGGTGCACGACTGGGGCGCCGTCGGACTCGCGTTCGCGCAGCGCCTGCCCGAGCGCGTCGAGCGCCTGGTGGTCATCAACGCGGTGCCTTTCCTGGCTGGCTACCGCTGGCATCGCACAGCACGCATCTGGCGCACGCCTGGGCTGGGCGAGCTGGCGATGGGCGCCACCGGCCGCTTCACCCTGCGCCTCGCCTCACGCGAGTCCAACGCGACGCCGGGCCCGATGCCCGAGGAGTGGCTCGACAGCGTGCTCGAGCACTTCGACCAGGGCACGCAGCGCGCGATCCTGCGCCTGTACCGCAGCTCCCCCTCGGCGGTGCTGGCGGCGGCAGGCCGCCGCCTGAGCGCGCTCGACGTCCCGGCGCTGGTGGTTTGGGGCATGCGCGATCCCTACATTCCGGCGTGTTTTGGTCGCGAGTACGCGCAGACATTTGCGCACGCCGAGCTGCTCGAGCTCGCCGACGCGGGCCACTGGCCGTGGCTCGACCGGCCGGACACGATCGACCGCATCGTGGAGTTCCTGAGCGCCGGGTGAGCACGGCTGTCCCTGCATCGGGCGCGGCGCAGCCGAGCCCAGACACGAAGCCGACGCCGATCACGAGGGCCCTGCGCCTGCCCCCGGCGTGGGCGATCACGGCGTCACTCGCCGTCGTCTACCTGATCCTCGCGCCGCAGAGCCCCGACCTTGCGGCCGCGAGCTATCGCAGCAGCCTGTTCTCCTCGGCTGGGTTCACGCTGTGGGACAACTCGTGGTACGGCGGCCATCACCTACTCGCCTACTCGGTGCTCGCGCCGGCGCTGGGCGCGCTGATCGGCCCGCAGCCGTTGGCGGCGATCTCGATGGTGATCGCCACGGCGCTGTTCGCGCGGCTGATCGACGGCTGCTTCCCCGCGGCCGCGACGCGCGTCGCGGCCGCGTGGTTCGCACTCGGCGGGTCGATCGCGCTGCTGTCGAGCCGCGTGCCGTTCGACCTCGGACTCGCCGCTGGCCTCGGCGCGCTGGCGCTCGCGCGGCGCGGGCGACTGGCATCCGCGTTGGCGATCAGCCTTGTGACGGCGCTGGCGAGCCCCGTCGCGGGCGCATTCCTGGCACTGGCCTTCCTGGCGTGGGCGCTCGCCGGGCCCGCCAAAGCGTGGCCCGTCGCGCTGGCGCTCGCGGCGCTCGCGCCCATCGGCCTGCTGACGCTCGCGTTCCCCGAAGGAGGCAGCCAGCCATTCGTGCCGTCGGCTTTCTATCCGGACCTGGCGGGCGTGCTGCTGATCGTCGTGCTGATCAGGCCCGTTGGCCCGACGCTCGCGCGGCGCGCGCTCGCCGCCGGCGTCGCGCTGTACGCGCTGGCGCTCGTCGGCTCCTATCTGGTTCCGAGCGCGGTCGGCGGGAACGTCGACCGCTTGGGCGCCCAAGCGGCCGGGCCAGTCGCCGCGCTGGTGCTCGTCGGCGCCACGCGCCGACGCCGGCTCGTGCTGCTCGCGCTGGCTCCGTTCCTGTTCTACTGGCAAGCGACAGCGCCGGTGACCGACTTCGCCTCGACGCTTTCGAACCCGTCGGTAGACGCCTCCTACTACGCGCCGTTGGTCGGCGAGCTGCGCGCGCTCGGCGTCGGTTACGGCGCGCGCCCGGCGCGCATCGAGGTGGTGGCGACGGCCGACCACTGGGAGGCTCGATACCTCGCACCGCACGTGATGATCGCGCGTGGCTGGGAGCGCCAGCTCGACACTGACCGCAATCGCATCTTCTACGAAGAAGCCAAGGCGCTTACGCCGGCGCGATACCGCGCGTGGCTGGCAGCCAACGCGATCTCCTACGTCGTGCTGCCGCGGCACGCTCGGCTCGACTACTCGGCGCGGGCCGAGGCTAGGCTGTTCGCCGCGGGCCACCCGTCCTATCTGGGCGAAGTCTGGCGCTCGCGCGACTGGCGGCTGTTCGCGGTGACGGGCGCGAGCCCATTGGCGCAGGCGCCGGCGGTGCTGACGAGCGCGAGCAGCGACTCGCTGACGCTGTACGCGCCACGGCCTGGCGCCTACACCGTGCGCGTGCGTTTCACTCCATATTGGGCGCTCGCGAGCGGCAGCGGCTGCGTGGCGCGCGCGCCCGGCGAATGGACCGAGGTGCAGGCCCGACACGCCGGCCGCCTGCGGCTGGTCATCCGCTTCTCGCTCGCGCGCGTACTCAGCGACGCGCCTCGCTGTGACTAGCATCGTCTAGGCTTAGGCGGTTGATGGTTGACCGCGTTCGTCTCCTGCAGAGGCGCGTCCTGCCGCACGGATGGCTGGACGTGCTGCGGCAGGTATCGCTCTTTGCCGCCGCCTACCTCGCCTATCGGCTGGTGCGGGGATTGGTCGAGGGAGACGCCAACGCCGCGTTTGCGCATGCGCGCGACCTGATCTCGTTGGAGCGCACGCTGCATGTGTTCGTCGAGCCGTCGATCCAGGCTTGGGCGTCGGGCAGCCACTTCGTGATGGTGGTGGCGAGCTGGACCTACGTGAACGCGCAGACGAGCGTGACGGTGGCGGCGCTCGTATACCTGTACCTGCGCCACAACCGCAACTTCTACTTCGTGCGCAACATGTTCATGATCGCGATGGTGATCGCGCTCGTCGGCTACACCGTGTTCCCCACGGCGCCGCCGCGCTTCATGCCCGAATGGGGCTTCATCGACACCGTCTCGGACCTCACCGGCGTGCACGTTTCTCACAGCAGCCAGGCGATGACGAATCTTGTCAACCCATATGCGGCCGTGCCCTCGATGCACGTCGCGTTCGCGCTGATGATCGGCTGGTCGCTCGCGCGCCTGGCGCGCTGGAGGATCGTGCGCGTGCTGTGGTTCGTCTACCCGTTCCTGATCGCCTTCGTGATCGTCGTCACCGCCAACCACTTCATCTTCGACGCGTTCCTCGGGGCGCTCACCGCCGGCGCCTCGGCCTACGGCGCCAGCCGGCTCGCGCGCATGCGACCACAGGCATGGCGCTTCTCGAGCGTCTCCACGCCACACCTGAGCGCGAGCGCATAGAGCGGTCGAGGCGGATGGCCCAACCCAAGCAACGAACCCCGTCGCAACGCAGCCGCAGCGCCAGTCACGGTGGGCGGCGCGCCCGCGCGGCGCGGGCGCCGATCGGCTCGGGCGAGCGGCGCGAGCTCGTACGCAATCGGCTGATCGAGTCGCGGCTGACGCCCAACGCGATCTCGCTGACGGGCTTCGCGCTCAACATCGTCGCGGCGGCACTCGTGTGGGAGCGACTGTTCTTCCTCGGCGGCATTGCCTTCATCGTCGGCTCGGTGATGGACACGCTCGACGGCCGCTACTCGCGCATGTCCGGTAAGGGCACGCCGTTCGGGGCGTTCCTCGACTCGACACTGGACCGCATCGAGGAGGGGATCGTGCTGACCGCCGTGGCCGGCTACTTCGCATTGCACGGCAACCGCACGGCGGCAGCGGCGGTCGTCGTCGCCGTGCTCGCGTCGCTGATGGTCAGCTACACACGCGCGCGCGCTGAGGCGCTGGGCGTAGAGTGCAAGGTCGGGATCGCAACCCGCCCGGTACGCGTCGTGATCCTGGCGATCGGCCTGGTCTTCGCGCGGGGCGCCTCGCTCGGCAGCTTCGAGCTGCTGCAGCCGGCCGTGTATGTGCTGGCGGCGCTCAGCGTGGTCACCGTCGCGCAGCGCATCTGGCACGTGCGGCGCGAGCTGTCGGTGTGACCTGACGCGCCGGGCGGAGTAGTTAGCACGAACTTCTAGGAAGGACATCCTCAAGTGAGCACACAGAACAACACCAGCAACGGCCACGCCGCCGGCAATGGCGCGAGCAGCAGCAAACGGGCGTCGTCCCGCGGCGCCTCGAGCAACGGCGCCGCGCGCTACCAATCGGAGAAGGTGCGGGTCGCGATCGTCGGCGTCGGCAATTGCGCCTCGTCATTCGTGCAGGGCGTGCACTACTACCGTGACGCTGACCCCACACAGCGGGTCCCCGGCCTGATGCACGTCGACCTCGGCGGCTACCACGTGCGCGACATCGAGTTCACCGCCGCCTTCGACATCG
>JASLHP010000420.1 GCA_030149625.1 Solirubrobacteraceae bacterium | reverse complement strand
TCGTCGACCCGGCGGTATCCAACCCGCTTCTGCCGGCGGCGATCCTCGACGCGAACGCGGCGCTGCACGCGGTGGGGTACGTGGCCTCGCCCAGTCACGCCGAGCTCGCCCGCCGCGAATACCCGCACGCCCGCATCGATTGGGTGCACAGGAACCTGCTCGGAGCGAGCGGCGAGGATCTCGCATGCGTCGGAGCCCCAGAGCTGATCGTGTCGTTCCCGCCTCTCGGGATGCCAAGGCAGTCAACCCGTCTTGAGCATCCAGACGGACGTTCGGCCGAACTCGTCGACGAGACCGGCTACGCGCTCGTGCTCGAGGCCGCACTGCGGCTCGCGCCGGGGGGCGAGGCGATCTTCCTCGTGGGTGAGAGCTTCCTGCAGAGCAGCGGTCCGGCGCGAGCTCGCACGCTGCTCGGCGCGCTCGGGCTCCACGTGCACGCGGCAGTGGCGGTCGAGCGCGGGGTCGCGGGCCTGTCGAGCCCGCTGGAGCTGATCTTCATCGGCAACGTTCCGCACGAGACGACGTTCGTCGGCAAGCTCTCGGCGCAGATCGACGCCGATCAGCTGATCTCGAACCTGCGCCACCGCCGCCGGGGAGCGGTCCCCGAGTTGGGGCGCCTCGTCCAGTGGGAGAGCTTTCGGGGATATCGCCGGTTGGCCTCCGAGGAGCGAGTCGCGCTGTCGATCGCGGAAACTGGGCTCGACACGGTGGCGCTCGCCGAGATCCTCGCCGAGTCGGTGCGCCCGCCAGCTCGCGGACAGCCGTTCGAGCCCCGCGAGAACGCCGTCTATCTGTCGCGGTCGCCCGCGGGCCCTGTGCACACGCGCGTGGAGCAGCTCAGCGGCAAGCACGAGGAC
This sequence comes from Solirubrobacteraceae bacterium, assembly GCA_030149625.1. Next base: position 2,213 of record JASLHP010000420.1, on the reverse strand, counting down.
TACCACCAGCTCGTGCTCGACCCGCGACAGGCGCTCGCGGAGTACGTGGCGCTGATGTTCGAGACCCAGCTCGGTCGTGCGCTGCGGGAAGAGCTGGCGCACGGTCGCAGCGGTGGGAGCACCGCGTGGGCGGCGCTCGCCGAGCTGCAGCTGCCGCTCCCCGATCTCACGATGCAGCGCGAGGTGAGCAGGGCGCACGCGCAGATCGGCGGTCTGCGCCTCGAGCTCGACGGCCTGGAACGCGAGCTCGCCGGTGACCCTCGGCGCGTGGAGGGGGTCGGCAAGGCGCTCGCGCGGATCGGCGAGCGAGACCCGCTGACGACGCTGCGCGAGACGCTGCCGTTCCCGCTCGCGTCGATCCTCTGGCGCTACGAGGCCGACGTCGACGTCGCGACCAAGGTCGAACATCTGCACCGCTTCTTCGAGGCCAGCGCGACGTACTTCGCCGCGATCCTGCTGAGCGCGTTCCTCGCCGACGAGGAGCTCCTCGATCAGGAGCGCAATCGCTGGCGGCTCGCCGCGGACACGTTCCGGCGCTGCAGCTTCGGGACCTGGACGACCGTCGGTGGGCGCCTGGCCGCGAGCGCGCGACGGCTACTCCAGGGGGACACGCAGGTCGTCGAGCAGATGCGCGGCGCGTTCGCGGTGGACGCCGAGCCGTTCATCGAGGCCGTCAGCGGCACGGGGCTGTGGCAGCTGCTCGACGAGGCCCGGGAAGAACGCAACCGCAGCAAGGCTCACGGCGGCATCCTCGGCAGAGAGGAGCAGGAGGACATCCACGTGCTGCTCGGCAATCTGCTGACGCGGCTGGGCGGGTTGCTCGGCGCGGGGATGGCCGAGGTCAGGCTCGTACGGCCAGGAGCAGCGAGATTCCGCGCCGGCGTCGGGCACTACGAGCGGGCCGAGGTGGTGCAGGGGCCCAACGTGATCTTCCAGAAGACAGAGCTCTCGGCGTTTCCCCCGATGGACGCGGATGAGCTGTATCTCGTGCCCGTCGGGGCGCGTACGGCGCGCAACGTGATGCGCATCGTGCCGCTGGTGCGGCTGCGGAGCTCGAGCCGCAGCGCCGAGAGCGCGTGCTACTTCTACAGCAGGCTGACCGACGATCGCAAGGCTGAGTTCATCTCCCACCACTTCGAGGCCAAGCCGCAGATACGGCTTCTCGACAGCGAGCTGTTGGAGGTGTTCGAGCGACTCCGGGGTCCGGCCGGCTAGCGTGCCGCGTTCCTGCGCGACCCGCGCTCAGGCGCCGTTCAGGACCACCGCCATTCGCCGCGGGCTGACGCCGAGCGCTTCGGCGTCAGCCGCGCCTCGCGTCGAGATCATGGCCGTCTCCATCAGCTCGGCCTCGTCCCACGTCGCAAAGGCGCGCGGACCCGCGCCTCGCTCGAGCAGGCGCAGCGCACGCGAGACCAGCGGCGTCGGCACGTGCACGAGCGGGCGCGCGCGGCCGTGTGCGCGCAACAGCGTGCCCACGATCTCGCTGTGGCTGAGCGTCTCCGGCCCGGCCAGCTCGTAGCGACGATGCCTGCGCTCGGTCCCCGTGCCCGGCGGCGCCGGGGGCCCGTCGTGATCGCCGCGCAGCGCGGCGATCACGCAGTCGGCCACGTCCTCGGCCCAGATCGGCTGGAACGTGGCGCGGCCGCTACCCGAGATCGGCATCGCCGGCAGCAGCGCCATGCGCTCCAGCAGCGTCAGCCACGGGTCGCCCGGCGCGTAGACGATCGACGGCGCGAACACGATCGAGCTCACGTCCGCCTCGCGCACAGCCTGCTCGGCGAGCGCCTTGGCGCGCAGCAGCCGCGCACGGTGGTGCGTCGAGGCGCCAAGCGCGGAGAAGAACACGAAGCGCTCCACGCCCTGGCGCTCCGCGGCCTCGACCATGCGCCACGTCGCGATGCCGTCCAGCTCCTCGATCGAGCCGTGGGGCTGGTCGCGGACGGCAGCGGCGAGGTGCACGACCGTGTCGACCCCGCGCAGCGCGTTGCGGAACGACGGCGGGTCGGCGAGGTCGCCGAGGGCGATCTGCACGCGCACGCGATCCTCGCCGAGGCGGCGCGGGTCGCGCACGAGGCAGCGGACCGGCTCGCCGGCCGCCAGCAGCCGCGGCAGCAGCGCCGAGCCGACGAGCCCGGTCGCACCAGTCAAGAGCAGCATGATTCGTACAATAGGCGTCTCCTCGCTGGAGATCCCCGCGCAAATCGCGACAGAAA
>JASLHP010000414.1 GCA_030149625.1 Solirubrobacteraceae bacterium | reverse complement strand
CCCGCACCTGGGCGCCTCGACGGCCGAGGCGACCGATCGCGCCGGCTACCAGAGCGCCGAGCAGGTCGTCGCGGCTCTGACCGGCGGCGTCGTCGCGACCGCGGTCAACAACCCCCCGGGCGGCGCCGAGGACATGGAGATGCTCGGGCCGCTGCGGCCGCTCGCGACGAAGCTCGGAAAGCTCGCGATGGAGCTCGCCGAAGGCAGCTCAGTGGAGCGCATCGAGGCCGCCTTCATGGGTCGGATCGCCGAGTTCGACACGCGCCTGCTCGGGCTGGCTGTGATCGTCGGCGCCCTGCAGGGACGCACCGAGGAGGACGTCAACCTCGTCAACGCGCCGACCATGGCCCAGCAGCGCGGGATCGTGTTCGAGGAGAAGGCCGTCTCCGAGGCGCAGGACTTCAACGAGCTGATCCGCGTGACCGTCGTCGCGGGCTCCGAGCGCGTCGCCGTCGCCGGCACCGGCATCGGACCGAACGGCGTGCCGCACCTCGTGGAGGTGCAGGGGCGGCGGCTGACGATCGAGCTCGAGCGCTACGTGACGGTGTTTCGCTACGAGGATCTGCCGGGCATGGTCGGCCGCGTCGGCACGATCTTCGGCTCGCACGGCATCAACATCTCCTCCGCGGCGGTCGGGCACACGCCCGACGGCAGCGCCGATCGCGAGGATCGTCGTCTTGCGGCGATGGTCGTCACGACCGACGCCGCGGTGGCACCGGAGGTCGTAGGTGAGATCGTCGCGCTCGAGGGCTTTGTGAACGGCTGGTCGGTCGACCTGGGCTGAGCCGCTCGGCCGCGAGACGCATCTCGCGCGGGCGGTCGGTGCGCGTCGCCGCGAGTGCTACCCTGCCGAGAGATGTCGTTTCACTTCTCGCTTCCGCAGCTTCTTCTCCTCCCCCCTCGGGGGGAATAGCGCGTGGCGGCCGCGTAGCCGCATACCCAGCAGAGAGGAACCAAAAGCGAGATAGAGAAGGAGCACGAACGGCATGAGCACTCACGACGGAAACAGTGACGGGGCAAATGGCGGCGCGGGCACGCAGGGTGTCCGCTGCGACGCAGACCGCGTCCTGATCTTCGACACGACCCTGCGCGACGGCGAGCAGTCGCCGGGAATCTCACTGAACAAGCAGGAAAAGCTGGAGATCGCACACCAGCTGGCGCGTCTCGGCGTGGATGTGATCGAGGCCGGCTTCCCGATCACCTCGCCGGGCGACTTCGAGTCGGTGCAGGCGATCGCGCGGGCGGATTTGAGCCCCACCCACCCCGTGATCTGCGGGCTGGCGCGCACCAGCAAGCAGGACGTCGAGGCCGCCTGGCAGGCGGTGAAAGACGCCGAGCGCCCGCGCATCCACATGTTCTTGGCCACCAGCGACATTCACATCGAGCGCAAGCTGCAGACGACGCGTGAGGACGTCAAGGGCCAGGTTCGTGCGGCCGTGGCACAGGCGCGTGAATACACCGATGACGTTGAGTTCTCGCCCGAGGACGGCTCGCGCTCGGACGTCGAGTACATGGCGGAAGTGATTCAGATCGCGCTGGATGAGGGCGCGAGCACGATCAACGTGCCGGACACCGTCGGCTACACGATGCCGAACGAGTACGCGGCGATGTTCACGGAGCTCTATCGACTGGTGCCGGAGCTGCGCGAGGTAGTCGTCTCCGTGCACTGCCATGACGATCTCGGCCTGGCCGTGGCGAACTCGCTCGCCGGACTGGAAGCGGGCTGCCGTCAGGTGGAGTGTGCGATCAACGGCATCGGCGAGCGTGCCGGCAACGCGTCGCTGGAGGAGATCGTGATGCTGCTGCGCACGCGCGAGCCGAGCCTGGGGCTGTGGACTGGCGCTCACACCACCGAGATCGCGCGCACGAGCCGCCTGGTCTCACGCCTGACCGGATACCAGGTGCAGCCCAACAAGGCGATCGTGGGCCGCAACGCGTTCGCCCACGAGGCGGGCATCCACCAGGACGGTGTGCTGAAGGAGCGCACGACCTACGAGATCATGGACGCGACCACAGTTGGCCTGCGCAGCAACGCGATCGTGCTCGGCAAGCACTCCGGCCGCCACGCGCTCAGCGCGGCGTTGGAGGAGATGGGCTTCGAGCTCGACGGAGCAGCGTTGAACACGGCGTTCAAGCGTTTCAAGGAGATCGCCGACCGCAAGAAGCAGGTGACGGCGATGGACCTGGAGGCGCTCGTGACGGACGAGCTGCGCGAGGAGGTTCCCGGCTATGCGCTCGAGTCCTTCGAGGTTGACGCCTCGTCGCTGCGCCCACCGCACGCGCGCGTGTCGGTGAGTCTGCCCGACGGCTCCTCGGCGACGGGCACGTTCACGGGTGACGGCCCGATCGACGCGGTCTTTCAAGCGATCAACGTGGCCACCGGCATCGCTCCGGTTCTCAGCGATTTCACGATCGCCGCCGTCACGGAGGGCCAGGACGCCCTCGGCGAGGTGTCCGTGGTGCTCGAGATCGGCGGCTTCACCGGCGCCGGCCAGGGGGTCTCGACGGACATCATCGACGCTGCCGCCCGCGCGTACGTGCGGGCGCTGTCGGTGGCCGTCGCGCGCTCGCACGTCGATCACGCCGTGGGCCTGCCCGAGACCACCGCGGGCTGAGGGCGTACTCCGACCCCGCTCGCGGCGCGTCCGTGATAACATACGTTTGTATGGTGATGAATACGACAGTGACGTATACGCCGAACGACCACGCCTCCGCGCTCTCGCCGGCCGTGATCGGCGCTCGCGTGAAGGCACTGCGCGAGTCCGCGGATCTGTCGCTGCGCGACCTGTCCGAGCGCAGCGGCGTCAGCGCGCCGATGCTGTCGCAGGTCGAGCGGGGCGAGACCAGCCCAACCCTGACAGTCGCCGCGCGCATCGCGGCCGGTCTCGAGCTGCGGCTGTCTCAGCTCCTGCGCCTTGACGAGGACGGCGCGGTCACGATCGTGCGCGCCGGCGAGCGCACGAGCGGGGGCAGCCGCAAGCGTGGGCACAGCTTCGAGGTGCTCACCTCCTCGCAACCCGGTCAGCGCGCCGAGCTCTCCCGGCACACGCTCGCGCCGGCGGGTGCCACTGGCGCCGCTGACGATCCACCGATGCACGAGCCCGGCAGTCGCGAGACGGCGCTGGTCGAGCGCGGCGCGGTGGTGCTCGTCTGCGACGGTCAGCGTCACGAGCTCGTCGAGGGCGATTGTGTGACCTTCGACGCGGATCTGCCACACCACTTCGAGAACCCCACAACCGCGGACGCCGCCTTTCTGGCGGTCGTCTCCGCGGGCCTGAGAAGGAGCTGACCATGCCGAAGTCGCTGTTCGAGAAGATCTGGGAGTCCCACGAGGTGGCCGATGGACTCATCTACATCGACCTGCATCTGGTGCACGAGGTCACGAGCCCGCAGGCCTTCGACGGTCTGCGTCTCGCCGGACGCGGCGTGCGCCGTCCCGACCGCACGCTCGCGACCGCGGACCACAACACGCCCACCGATGGCACGCCTGTGGCCGCGCGCATCAAGGACGAGCTCTCGCGCGTGCAGGTGGAAACGCTCGAGCGCAACTGTCAGGAGTTTGGCGTTCCCGTCTACTCACTCGGCTCCGAGCGCCAGGGCATCGTGCACGTGATCGGCCCCGAGCTCGGCGTCACGCAGCCCGGCATGACGATCGTCTGCGGCGACTCGCACACCTCGACGCACGGCGCGTTCGGCGCGCTGGCGTTCGGCATCGGCACCTCCGAGGTAGAGCACGTGCTCGCGACGCAGTGCATGGTGCAATCCAAGCCGCGCTCGATGCGCATCCGCTACGAAGGCGAGCGCGCCGAAGGCGCCGTGGGTGGAGGTGTGCGAGTCGCCGCAGACGAT
>JASLHP010000407.1 GCA_030149625.1 Solirubrobacteraceae bacterium | reverse complement strand
AAATCGCGCGCACCGCCCCGGACGTCGTGCAGGAGGTGCGCCGCTACGTGCGTGAGATCGACGCGAACCTCGACGCGGGACACGGGCTGTGGATCGCGGGCGACGTCGGCACCGGCAAGACGACGCTCGCGATGCTCGTGTCGAAGGCGGCGCTCGACGCCGGGCGTTCGGTGGCGATCTACTCGCTGCCGCGCCTGCTCAACCTGTTGCGCGAGTCGATGGAGTCCGACGGCGGACTGCTCGACCTGCTCGATCGGCTGACCGCGGTGGATCTGCTGCACATCGACGACCTCGGCGCAGAGAACCGCACGGACTGGGTGCTCGAGCAGCTGTACTCGATCGTCAACGCCCGCTACGAGTCCGAGCGCGCGATCGTGGCGACGACGAACCTGATGCCCGACGAGCTCACGGACCGCCTCGGAGCGCGTACGGTCTCGCGCCTGGTGGAGATCTGTGGAGACCTGATCCCGCTCGACGGCGAGGACAAGCGACGCGAGTATCGCGCCGGCCCCGGCACGCTCGTCGAGCACGCCGGCTGAGAGCGCGGCGCGGCCGTCCTAAACTCCACTCTTCATGCCAGGCATAGTGATAGTTGGCGCCCAATGGGGCGACGAGGGCAAGGGCAAGATCACCGACCTGCTCGCCGAGAGCGGCGATGCCGTCGTGCGCTTTCAGGGCGGCAACAACGCCGGCCACACGATCGTACGGGGCCAGCAAGAGTGGAAGCTGCATCTGATCCCCTCGGGCATCCTGTATCCGGGCAAGCTCTGCGTGATCGGAAACGGCGTGGTGATCGACCCGAAGGTGCTGATCGACGAGCTCGACGCGCTGCGCGCACGCCGGGTGGACGTCAGTGGCCTGCGCATCTCGGCGAACGCGCATCTGATCATGCCCTACCACCTGCTGCTCGACTCGGCCGGCGAGGCGAAGCTCGGCAGCCTGCAGATCGGCACTACGCGGCGTGGCATCGGCCCTTGCTACGCGGACAAGGCCGCGCGACTCGGCATCCGCGTGCAGGACCTGCTCGACGAGAAGATCCTCAAGAAGAAGATCGTCGCGGCGATGGCGCCCAAGCGGCTGTCGCTGCGGCCGTTCGAGAAGGACCCGGCGCTCGACCTGCACACGATGACCGAGGAGTACCTGACCTACGGCCACCGCCTCGAGCAGCACATCGCGGACACCTCGAAGCTGATGTGGGAGATGCTCGACGCCGGCCAGAACGTGATCCTCGAGGGAGCACAGGGCGCGATGCTCGACATCGACCACGGCACGTATCCGTTCGTGACGTCCTCGAACCCGCTGTCCGGCGCGGCTTGTGTCGGCAGCGGCATCGGCCCGAAGGCGATCGAGGAGATCTGGGGCATCTCCAAGGCATACACGACGCGCGTCGGCGCCGGCCCTTTCCCGAGCGAGCTTCACGATGAGATGGGCGAGACGATCCGCCAGCGCGGCGGGGAGTTCGGCACCACGACCGGCCGCCCGCGACGCACCGGCTGGCTGGATCTCGTCGCGCTGCGCTACGCCGCGCGACTGAACACGCTGACGGCGCTGGTGGTGACCAAGCTCGACGTGCTGTCCGGCCTGGACCGCGTGCAGGTGTGCACGAGCTACCGCGGCGCCGACGGCGCCGAGTTCGAGGACTTCCCGTATCACCAGACGGTGCTGCATCACACGACCGCCGAGCTGACCGAGCTGCGCGGCTGGAAGGAGGATCTCGGCGAGTGCCGCAGCGTCTCCGACCTGCCCGACGGTGCGCGCGAGTACCTGGACTTCATCGCCGAGCGCGTCGGCGCTCCGATCGCGCTGGTCGGCGTCGGTCCAGGCCGTGAGCAGACCATGTGGACCGACGCCGGCCGTCATACGATTATCGGCGCGAACGGCGCGCGGCAAAGCCGCTGAGCAGCGAACCTCTGGCCGGCCACGGCGCCTGGTAGGCACGGTAGGTGTTCACGCCGGCGGGGAACTCGGCGTTGAACACCAGCGCACCGGTCGGGCTGAACTCCGAGAAGTACGGAAGCGCACCCCAGCCGACGACGAGATCGCCCGTCGCCGTCGTCTGCGCGTTGCCCTGCGACGGCGCTGAGAGCCCCTCGGGCTGGTTCTCCGAGCCGATCAGCGTGGCGACTCTGCCGCGTAGGTTGAGCCTCACCGTGATCGCACGGCTATAGGGGAGCAGCGGCGTGCCCGACGACTCGTTGTCGAAGAACGTATAGGTGTCGTTGCCAAGCGCCTGGGGGTCGTGCTGCCAGGCGAACAGCTCACCGGCGCTGTCGAGCACCTGCCCAGGAGCCGCCTGGAGCGCGAAGCTCGAGTCCTTGCCGCCCAGCTGCCAGATGATGTTGCCGCTCGCCAGGCTGACCTTGTAGGCGGTCCAGGTGTCGCGGGCATCGATCAGCAGGTTGCCGTCGGTGTCGAGCTTGACGGCGTTGACGTGGAACCAGTCCCACGGTGTGCTCGCCGAGGACGGCAGCGGCTGCTCGCTCTCGCTGTACGGCACGTGGTCAGCGCTGTTCCATTCGAACAGCACCTTGCCGGTGGCGATGTCGATCTCCTGCACGACCCCGTTGATCACGGTCTGGTCAGACGGGCCGCCGATTGACGAGAGGTCCGCCGTCGCCGTGGTGTAGGAAAGGATCAGCGCCGTGTTCCACGGCGTGATCAAGAACTCGTGGCCGTCGGCGCTGAGGCCGTTGCCGGCGTTGACCGCCGCGATCTGCTGATAGCGGTCGTTGTAGATGTAGTCGGTGCCGCTCGAGAGGCCGCCGAGGCCGGTGCCCTGCCACCACGTCAGGACCGGCCGGCCGTCATAGGTCTGCGTCCGGAAGTCGCTCGCCTCCTCGCCGGCCGGGACGGGCTTGAACCACACGACCTGACCGCGGCTGTTCAGGATCTCCGGGCCGTTGGCGTAAGTGGTGGAGTCGCCGAACGGCGAGATGAAGAAGTCCCCGCCCAAGCCAGCGAACGCGGAGGACGTGAGGATCGTCACCGGTGGCGGCGGGTCCGGCGCTGCCGCCAGCGCCGAGCTGGCACCGGCGAGGGCGATCAGCGCGGCTCCGACGAGGATCGCGACGGCGCCGATGAGCATCTGCAGCTGTCGCTGCAGGCCGCTGCGTGGCGCGCTGGATGGGGCTATCTGAAGCATTGGTCTTGCCTTTCGTGGGGATCGGTTGGTGTTCTAGGGCCTCGAGCCGCCGTGGCTGCCAGCCCACGAAGCGCACCTTAGACCAAAACCACATAATTTCAACTGGCTTTGTGATGATTAGTCACGGAGAACTCACGCCGCGCCGGCGCCAGCCCCGATCCGCCTGCCTTACACCGCGGATTTCCTGAGCCACTCCTTCAGCGCCGCGAAGTCATGCAGGGAGAGCTTGTATTGGAACTCTCCGGCGAAGGTAGCGGCGCCGCGAGTGAAATGGGACGTGGTCGCAACGATTCCGGCGGTCGCATTGAGGGCTTGGACAACGCCGAACAACTGGCGCACGATGCCCACGCCCACGGGCCGATCGACCCGATACTTCTTGCACTCCACGAGGTATAGAAACGAGCCGACGCCGCGTCGATCGAACACGTACAGATCTGCGCCGCCGTCTTTCGACGCAGCCGTCAGCGTCACCTCGTAGCCCTGCTGTGCGAAGAGCTCCGCGACGACTTCCTCGAATCGCCGGGGATGCAGCGCGTGCAGCAGCTGCGGTTCGCGGGCCAGCCTGGCCATGAGCTCTGCTGTTACCTGCTCGACCGAGACTGTGATGTTCTGCTCATGCGCGGCGCCCGCCGGTCTGCCGTCGGGCCCCAACAGCGTCGCGCCGCTCAACGGCGTCAGGAGCTCCTCGATCGACGTGTCGAGAGAGCGAAGCGCCTTCCGCTCCAGCGGGTCGAGGCGCGCTAGGAGCTGTGTCAACGTCGCGAGTTGCTCTCGAGCGGCCACGAGATCGAACACGTCGGTGCGCCCATCGGGAAGTGCCGCGATGCTTGGCGCAAGCTCCACGCGGTTCCACGACCCTACGTGCAGGTCGCGGCGGCCCGAGCGATGCTCGGCGAGAAGGTAGCCGATCGATGCCCAGAACGCGCCCTGTAGATGCTGCTCGTCGGGGATCGGCCTGCGCGACATCACGACGAGTCCGATTGCTTCATCGACAAGCTCGTCACGGACATGATCTGGCACCGCGACCGCATCTGGCCGCCCGATCAAGCGCGCGCGCAGCTCGGCACGCCTCGCCTTCAGCGCGTGCGCGGCCTCCTCGGGGGTGAGCGCGCCACGTTGGCCCGGAGCACGCACAAGCCAGCGTGCACGATCGGGCCGGACCAGCGGCGTCGGGTTGGGGGTGACGGGGCCCCGGTGGTGAGTCCGGGGGCTATGCGTGTTCTGGGTTGTTTTGGTTGTTGTTGATTGTGGTGATGGTGTACTCGCTTGGACAGCGACCCCCGAGTGCTGAATGGGGACGGTAGTTGTTGTACTCCTGGCGCTAGTCCTCGATCACGACCTTCGCCTCGGCGATCGAGCCGAACTCCTCGATGTTCAGCAGCTCGTCACGTAGCCGGCCGTTGAAGGACTCAACGAACGGGTTCTCCCACGGCGACCCAGGCTCGATGTAGCTTGTGGCCATGA
>JASLHP010000381.1 GCA_030149625.1 Solirubrobacteraceae bacterium | reverse complement strand
AGTCGCGGTGGCGGATGCCGGCGACTCGACGCGTTCGCGGCGCCCCCGCCAAGCCCATGCGCGCCCTCGATCCGCACTCCCTCACCCAGCACGTGGACCGCCTGTATCGCGCCGCCTGGGCGCTGTGCGGATCGCGCGAGGACGCCGAGGACCTCGTACAGGAGACGTTCGCGCGGGTGCTGTCGCGACCGCGTGTGCTGCGCGGCGACGACGAGCTGTACTACCTCATGCGCGTGCTGCGCAACACGTTCCTGACGAGCCTGCGCACCGCCTCGCGCCGGCCGGTGACCGCGGCCGCGATCGAGGACGTGGTGGCCGCCGACCCGCGGCCGACGAGCAGGCCGGAGCAGGCATACGAGGTGCGGGAGCTGTACGCGACGATCGCGGAGCTGCCCGACAACTTCCGCCTGGCGCTCGTGGCCGTGGACGTGCTCGGCCTCTCCTATAAGGAGGCCGCCCGGGCGCTGCGCGTGCGCGAGGCTACGCTCACGACGAGATTGTTCCGCGCGCGCGGGCGCCTCGCCGCGCGGCTCGCGCCCGACGACCGCGGCTCGCGAGAAATTCAACGGGAAGACCAGGACTCCGGCGGAGTCCTTGCTGGTGAAGGAACATCATGAGTGAGCGAACTCCACCCACCGAGCCAGAGCTCGTCGAGCTCGTGCGCTCGATCGACGCGCGGGCGCCGGAGCACCTGCACCGCCAGATCGACGCGCTCGTCGCCGAACGCGTGTCCGCGCGCGGGCGCCGAGTGACGCCGCGGCGCCCGCGCTTCGCCGCCGCCCTCGCGCTCGCCGCGATCGCGGCGACGCTCCTCGCGAGTCTCGCCGGCGGCGGCTCGGCGCTGACGCTGCGCACAGCGGTCGCGCTGACGCTGCGCCCCGCCACGGCGCCGGCGCCCGCGCAGGATCTCCGACACCCGGCCGAGCTTGCCGCCGACGTCGAAGGCGTCGCGTTCCCATATTGGGATGACCGCTTCGGCTGGCGCTCGACCGGCACGCGCACGGACAGCGTCGACGGGCGTACCGTGAGGACCGTCTTCTACGCCCGCGGCCACCAGTGGATCGGCTACGCGATCGTCTCCGGCGGCGCGCCGCGCGTGAGCGGCGGCGTCGCGAGGACACGCGAGGGCACCGTCTACCGGTTCCTCGCCGAGGACGGCGTCAGCGTCGTCACGTGGCGGCGCGACGGTCATCTGTGCGTCGTCAGCGGACACGGCGTCAGCGACGCGGCGCTGATGGCGCTCGCGAGCTGGGACAGCACCGGCACGCTCGCCGCCTGAGCGGCGGCACTTCTCAAGCCCGCGGCAGATCGAGCGGTGGGCCGGCCCAGCGCACGCCCTCCTCGACGCTCAGCTCGGCGAGCGCATCGGCGAGCCGGCTCCCGTCCGGCGCGCGCAGCTCGAAGTCCAGCTCCAGCGCCGGGATCAACACGAACCGTCGCGTGAGCAGCTGCTGATGCGGCAGTCTCATGCGCTCCTGCGCGAGCTCGCGCTCGCCCAACAGCAGGATGTCGATGTCGATCGTGCGCGGCCCGTGGCGCACGAGGCCCTCGCCGCGCCCGAGCTCTCGCTCCAGGCGCTTGACCGCGTCCAGCAGGCTCAGCGGTTCGAGCGCCGTGCGCACGCGCACACAGGCGTTCAAGAACGACGGCTGCTCGGTGATCTCGCCGACAGGATCGGTGTCGTAGGTGCTGGAGCTCGCGAGCACTTCCACGCCGACGGCCGGCAGCGCATCGACGGCGGCCTGCAGGTGCACGCGGCGCTCGCCGACGTTCGAGCCGAGTCCGAGCAGTCCGATCTCCGCCACGGCTGCGCTCATGTCTCGCCCATGCCGAAGCGGGGCCGTCAGGAGCGAGTCGTTCGCAGGCCGGCGGCGACGGCCTTCTCGCCCATCGCTTGAGCGAACGGCACGAGCCCCGACAGCGGCCGGATCATCACGGTGAAGTCACAGATCAGGCCGTCCTCGTCGAGGCGCAGCAGGTCGATGCCCTCGAGCTCCCTGCCCGCGGCGCTTGCGCGGAAGATCAGCGCGTGCGCGCCGTCGGTCCGCAGCTCGTCGGTGTAGCGGAAGTCCTCGAACGTGCCGGCGACGATCTCGAGCAGCCGCGTGACCGTCTCCCTACCGACGAACGGATGGAAGGTCACCGGGCTGTGGAAGACGACGTCGGTGGCCAGCAGCTCGCTGACGGCGTCGATGTCCATGCGCTCGACGGCGGCGCGAAACAGCGACGGAGCGTGCGCGGGAGCGCTCATTCGGCTTCTCTCCAAACCTCGACGGAGACCTCGTCGACGCTGAGGGCGATCGGCGGCTCGGGCTTTGCGGCCTTGACCCACACGCCCTCGAGGTCGTAGTCGGCGAGCAGCCTGTCGGCGATCGTGCTGCACAGGCGCTCGAGCGTCTTGTGCGAGCGCTGTTGCGCGATCAGCGCCACGAGCTGGCAGACCTCGGCGTAGTCGACCGTGTCCTCGATCGAGTCGGTGACGGTGGCATCGGTCTCACCGATGTCCAGGCGCAGGTCGATCACCAGCCGCTGGCCGACCTCTCGCTCGGCCTCGGTGATGCCGTGATTGGTGTACAGCGAGAGGCCGGTGATCTCGATCGTGACCGACTCGGCGCTCTGCTCTCGATCCTCGTCGAGCTCGTCGTCGTCCTCTAGCTCGTCTGCGTCGTCCCCCTCGCCGTCCATCGCCCGCCCAACGTAGCAGCAGCCACGGCCAGCGCGCCGCGCACCGGCGCGACGTCGTGGACGCGAAACACGCGCGCACCGCGCTCGAACGCGAGCACGTTCGTCGTGATCGTCGCCGGCAGCCGCCGCTCCGGTCCCACGGCCTCGGCCTCGCCGGCGGCGTCGGCGAGCAGTCGTCCGAGAAAGCTCTTACGGGAGGTTCCCACCGCCAGCGGCCGCCCCAGCGCGGCCAGCTCCGCGAGGCGCTCGAGCAGCTCGAGGTTGTGCGCGAGCGTCTTGCCGAAGCCGATGCCCGGGTCGAG
>JASLHP010000372.1 GCA_030149625.1 Solirubrobacteraceae bacterium | reverse complement strand
TTCGGTGTCGTTCATCCCCCGCCGACGAGACTATCTCCCTGAGCGTGTCCGCGGGCGTCGGTGCAGGGGCGAATACGATGCGGCGCCGTGATGGCATCTGCTGAGCAAGAGGCCCGGAGCGCGGTCGTGTTCGACCTCGATGGTCTGCTGATCGAGTCGGAGGGCGTATGGGACTCGGTTCGTCGGCAGCTGGTCGAAGAAACGGGGGGCACCTGGCGCGATGAGGCGACGCGCGCGATGCTAGGCATGAGTGCGCCGGAGTGGTCGCGCTACGTGCACGAGGAGCTCCGCGTTCCGCTGACCCCCGAGGCGATCGATCGCCGCGTCGTCGAGCGCGGGCTCGAGGAGTACCGCTCCGAGCTGCCCCTGCTGCCGGGAGCCGTCGCGGCGGTGCGCACGCTCGCCGCCGCATGGCCGCTCGGGCTGGCGTCCTCCTCGAACCGCGTCGTGATCGACGAAGTCCTGCGGCTGGCGGGGCTCGCCGATGACTTCTCCGTGACCGTCTCGGGCGAAGAGGTCGCGCGCGGCAAGCCGGCGCCGGACGTCTACGAGGCCGCGCTCGGGGAGCTCGGCGTGGCGGCCCGCTGCGCGGTCGCGATCGAGGACTCGTCCAACGGGCTTCGCTCCGCTGCCGCCGCGGGCATGCGGGTGATCGCCGTCCCCAACCGCGAGTTCCCGCCCGACGCGGACGCCGTCGCGCTCGCCGATCTCGTGCTCGGATCGCTGGAGGAGCTCACCCCGGCAACGATCCGCTCGCTCTTGGGCTAGCCGACTGCAAGCTGACGCGCGTCCTCGCGCGTGCCGCTCTCCGCCGCCGCGCCACGATCGCGCAGGACAACCAGCGCGCCGCGTCCGGGGCTGAGCGTGATCCCGCGCCGGCGGGTGCGTTCGGGCTGCGCCGCGCCGGGCGCCAGCTCGCAGCTCGAGAGCACCGCCCGCAGCATGATCCTCATCTCCAGCAGCGCGAAGCTGGCTCCGATGCAGCGCCTGCGCCCGCCGCCGAACGGAAGCAGCGTGTAGGTGCCCGGCGGCTGCTCGATGAAGCGCTCGGGCCGGAAGGACTCCGGCTCGGGATAGATGCTCGGGTCGTGGTGGACGAGGTAGGCGCTGGCCATCAGGACGACGCCCGGCGGGTAGCGAACGCCGCCGATCTCGACGGGCTTCTTCACCAGCCGCGGCTCGGCGTTGGGGAGCACCGGGTGCATCCGCATGACCTCGTTGATGGTCGCGTTCAGGTAGTCCTCGCTCTCGCCGGCGTCGATCTCGGCTACGAGCTTCGCGAGCGCGCGCGGCTCACGCGAAAGGCGTGAGAACGCCCATGCGAGCTGCGAGGCGGTGGTCTCGTGCCCCGCGACGAGCGCGGTAACGAGCTCGTCGCGCAGCTCCTGCGCGGTCATCGGCGAGCCGTCCTCGTGGCGCGCCGCGAGCAGCATCCCGAGTACGTCGTCGGCGTCCTCGCGCCCCTCCGCGCGCCGCTCCTCGATCAAGGCGTAGATCTCGGCGTCGACGAGCGCGCCGACCTCGTGGCGACGCGCCACCGACGCGATCGATCGCGAGACCCTGGGTGGCAGCGGCGGCAGCAGCGACAGAGGGCTGTCCGCGAACGAGAGCAGCTCGGTGAGCAGCGCGCGGAGCTGGTCCAGCCGCGCCCCGCTGTCGAGCCCGAAGACGGCGTGCAGGATGACCTCGAGCGTCAGCCGCTGAAGGCGAGGGTGGAGCGCGATCGTCTCGCCGCGCGGCCATGAGTCCACCTCGCGCTCGGCGAGCTCGGCGATCAGGCCGGACAGGCGCTGCATGCGCTCGCCGTGGAAGGCGGGCAGCAGCAGCTTGCGCTGCTCGAGATGCGGTGCCTCGTCGAGCAGGATCACCGAGTTGGGGCCGACGACCGGCTCGAGGATCCTCGCGCCCTCGCCGGGGTGAAGGACGTCCGGCGGCGCTTGGAAGACCTCCTTGATCTGCTCGGGATCGGAGATCATCACGAAGGTCGGTGTGGCGATCATCCGCATCGTGAAGGTACTGCCGTAGCGGCGCCGCGCTCGCTTGAGGAACGGCGTGGGCCGCGTCCAGTTGCCGAGGGTCTGGAGGATCGCGGGCATGCGCGGTCCGGGCGGGAGGGTCTCGTTCATCGCTGCTCCTCCGGGGGCGGGGTTATATACTGGCGAGTATATCTACTTATGAGTATATGAGGCGTCACGATGCCGCGCGGTGAGTTCGATCGCGGCGAGCGCAAGGCGCAGACGCGCGAGCGCCTGCTCGAAGCCGCTGCGAGCGTCTACGCGCGCCGCGGCTTCGACGGCGCGACGCTCGACGAGGTCGCGGCCGAGGCCGGGTTCACGAAGGGCGCGGTCTACAGCCACTTCGGCAGCAAGGAGAAGCTGCTGCTCGCGCTCTCCGAGCGCCAGCGCACGGCACAGCTTGCCGAGCAGCGCGAGCTGTTCGACCCCAGCCGGGCGAGCCGCGAGCGCCCGCTCGCCGGCAGCGATCGCTGGATGGAGAGCCTGCGCGAGGAGCCGGAGCGCTTCCGGCTCTTCGTCGAGCTGTGGGTCCGCGCGCAGCGTGACGAGCGGCTGCGCGGAATGCTCGCGGCCGGTGTCGGGGATCTCCGCGAGATGCTCGCCGGGTTCTCGCGCGCCGGCGCTGCCGACGCCGGTCTCGACCCCGATCCCGAGGCCGAGCGCGACGTCGCCAACGTCTTCGTGGCGCTGACGATGGGGATGGGCCTGGTCGCGCTGCTCGACGAGGACGCCGTCCCGCCCTCGCTGCTCGGCAACGCGCTGTCGCTGTTCATCCGTGCACTCGAACAGGACCCGGACGCGCGCAGGCAGCTCGCCGGACGCCTCGGCGCGGGCGCCTAAACACCGGCCGACCGCGCGCGGTGGCCAAGGGCAACGCCGGGAGTGCCCGCGCGCTGAGCGGGTATCCGCAAGGCACAGAGCCAGTCGAGCCGCGGGTAAGCGCGGGCATCACTCCGTTTGTCAGCAGAGAGCGGCTGGACGGACCCGCCGCTGGCACTTTCCTACCGCGAGCAGGAGGGCACCGGGCTGCGCCCGAAAGTGCTCTTGAGCAGGGGAAAATGTTGTGCAACAATTGACACAAGCCTGCGGGTGAACCGGACTGCCTGAGCCGGGCCCTTCGCAGCGAGGGGCATCGTCAAGGCAGCGGGGAGACCGGGGGCCCGACACAGAACAGCGCGGCGCTGCGTCGCCGGGCTGACCCTTACAGACATGGAGGCAGCGATGAACGAGCCGGATCTCACGAGTGACGAGATACGGGATGCGACGTCGGCTTGGTGGTTGCTGGTGGTGATCGGTCTTGTCGGCATCGCCGCCGGCGTGATCGTGCTGCTGAAACCGGAAGACAGCCTGTCGTTCCTGGCGGTCGTCGCAGGTGTCTTCATCCTCGCCAGCGGCATCTTCGACGTGGCGATCTCCTTCAGCCGGCACACGCCGAATCGCGGCATGGCCGCGATCGTCGGCGTCTTGAGCGTCGTGATCGGCGTCCTGCTGATCAGACACCCGATCGGAGGAGTGCTGTTCGTGGCGCTGCTGATCGGGATCTGGCTGATCGCGGTCGGTGTGGTGCGCTTCGTCGAGGCGTTCGACAGCGACCGTCGCACCTGGGGCATCGTGGTCGCGCTGATCGAGATCGCGGCCGGGGTCGTGATCGTCGCTACGCCCCCGATCGGCTTCGCCACCCTGGCGCTGCTGACCGGGATCGCGTTCATCCTGAACGGCATCGCGATCTTCGCGCTCGGCTGGATCATGCACACGGTGCACCACGAGGCCGAGGGCACGGCCTACCAAGCCGGCGCGCCCGCCTAGGTGTAGTTCCTAGGTGCCTTTGTCATCCGGGCCTCCGTGGAGGCTGGGGTTGCGAAATGTCCCCAGTTCCAGGAGGCCCAGATGGAGGTTCACGCTAGAGCACCGCTCAGTCCGATTGGCAGGCGGCGGGTGGTTGA
>JASLHP010000370.1 GCA_030149625.1 Solirubrobacteraceae bacterium | reverse complement strand
GCTCCGGGGCTGCTCGCGACCGGGCTCGACCGCGGCGCGTGTGCGGCGCGCGACCCCGGCCGGGGTCCCGGCGGCACGGGTGGGCGGGGTCCCCAAAAAGTCGACCTCCAGCGCGGCCTCGCGCACGCGCGCGCCGCGGCGCTCGACCAGGAACGCGCGGCCGTCGGGACGCGAGCTGACGGCCCGCTCCAGGCATGTGCCGCGGAAATGCAGGCCGACGCCGTCCTCGACGGCGAAGCCGCTCTTCATCCCGTCCGCGACGGCACGGTGGTACTCCTCGCGGCGGGCGGGCTCGGCGTCGTAGTGCACGCAGTTCGAGAACGGAAGCAGGCCGAGCCCGCGCACCGGCCGCGGCGCGCCGTGGAACGCGCTCAGCGCCTGCTCGAACCAGCACAGCGATCCCGCCGAGGGCCCGCACACGACGATCCCGCGCCGCCATGCGCGCCGCAGGATCGAGTCGAGCCCATGTGCGCGCCAAGCGCCGAGCATGCTCACCATGTTGCCACCGCCGACGTAGATCAGGTCCTGCGAGAGCAGGTGAGCCGCGAGATCGTCCTCGACGCCGCCGGTGCCCTGGTCGCGGCGGAACAGCGAAACGTGGCTGGCCTCGCACGACTCCGAGAAGCGACGGTAGAAGCGCACGACGTAGTGGTCTGCGTCCCCGGACGCCGTCGGCAGGAAGCAGACACGGGGACGGGGCGCGTCGAGCAGCGAGAGGATGTAGTCGTCGAGCAGCGACCCTTCTCGCTCCATCGAGAAGCCGCCGCCGCCCAAGGCGACGATCTGAGGGGCTCGGGTCGGCATCTGTGCGCTCCGTTCGTTGCTGTTGAGTGCAGGTGAAAAGGCTGCCCGCGCAGCGCTGCGCGGGACATGGACCGCAGTCGGACATTTCGCCGGGCTGCTCCGACACGCGCACCACCCGGGCCCCGGTGCGCATCCTCCGGCGCCTAGAGTGCTGCGGCGTGGAGAAGGCGACACCAGAGGACCGGACCAGCGCGATCTCGCTGCGCGGCGTCTACAAGCGCTTCGGCGAGATCACCGCCGTCGACGGGCTGGACCTCGAAGTTCCCACCGGCGTCTGCTTCGGGCTCCTGGGCCCGAACGGTGCGGGCAAGTCGACCACCATGCGCATGCTGACGGCGCAGGCGCTTGCGGACGAGGGAGAGATCGATGTCCTGGGCTACACGCTGCCCCGGCAGTCGAAGCAGGCGCGCCTCGAGATGGGGGTGGTGCCACAGCTCGACAACCTCGACGTCGAGCTCACCTGCCGTCAGATCCTCACCGTCTTCTCGCGCCTTTACCGGGTCCCGCGCGCCGAACGTGAGGACGCCGTCGAGCGCGCACTGCACATCGCCAACCTGCGCCCGCGGGCGGACACGATCGTGCGCGAGCTCTCGGGCGGCATGCGGCGGCGGCTGCTGGTCGCGCGGGGGCTGATCCACCGCCCGCGCCTGGTGCTGCTGGACGAGCCGACGGTGGGCCTGGACCCGCAGATCCGCCAGGAGCTGTGGACGCTGATCGACGGCCTGCGCGCCGAGGGCGTCACGGTCCTGATGAGCACCCACTACATCGAGGAGGCCGAGCGTCTGGCGGACACCGTCGCGGTGATGTCGGCCGGCAAGGTGATCGCCGAAGGCACTCCCGCCGAGCTCGTCGCCGATCACGCCGGCGAGAGCGTGCTCGAAGTCTACGGTCCGCCTCCGCGCCTGGCCGAGGTCAGCGCGCTGGCGACCGAGCAGGGTTGGGAGAGCAGGCGCAGCGGCCCGGCGATCGCGATCCTGCGCGCCGAGTCGCTCGACGGCGACGCGCCGGACGGCGTCCTGCGCCCGGCCAATCTCGAAGACGCCTTCGTGGCGTTGACCGGAGAGGAGATCGAATGAGCACCGCAGACATCGCGCCACCGCGGGCCCGGACGCGCGTGCGCCTCGGGCGCCTGGAACCCGCCGCGCTCGCCGGCGTGATGAGCCGCGACGTCTCGATCTTCGGGCGCTACTGGAAGGCGACGACCTTCTCCTCGATCGTGCAGCCGACGATCTACCTGCTCGCGTTCGGGCTGGGCATCCGCGCCTTCATCCCGCAGATCGCGGGCGTCAGCTATGTCGCGTACGTCTCAACGGGCGTCGTCGCGACGGCGGTCCTCTTCTCCTCGGCCTTCCCGGGGATGTTCAACACCTTCGTGCGCTGGCAGTTCCAGCGCACCTACGACGCGATGCTCGCGGCGCCTGTCGACGTCGAAGAGCTGATCACGGCGGAGGTGCTCTGGGTCTCGATCCGCGCCGGCGTCTACGGCGTCGCGCCGCTGATCGTCGGTTTCTTCTTCGGGCTGGAACCCGCGTGGGGGATGCTGCTCGTGCCGCTGATCGGCTTCGTGACCGGATTCGGCTTCTGCTCGTTCGGGGTCGCGATCGCCGCGGTCGCAAAGACGATCGACAACTTCAACTACGTGACGAGCGCGGTGCTGACGCCGATGTTCCTCGTCGCCGGCACGTTCTTCCCGATCGAAAAGCTCCCGGAGGGCGTCCGTCAGGTCGCCTACATCAACCCGCTCTACCACTGCGTGCAGCTGATCCGCAACGCGTGCTTCGAAGAACTGAGCGTGGCGGACCTCGGCCACGCCGCGGTGCTGATCGCCTTCGCGCTGTTGATGTGGCGCCTGGCGG
>JASLHP010000334.1 GCA_030149625.1 Solirubrobacteraceae bacterium | reverse complement strand
CTGGAACGGGTAGCGCGCCAGCATCCCGGCGAGCGTGCGCCGCGTCAGCTCGCGCCGGGCGAGCGAGAGCGTCGCGTCGAACACCCTCCGCCCGTCGGCGGCGGTCGAGGTGATGTGCACCGAGATGCGCTCACCGGGCTCGGTCACATTCAGATCGTAGGTCTGATCCATCCCCATCAGGGGCGAGACGTGAAGCTGCTTCTCGAAGCTGCCGCGCGCGAGCGCGCCGCTCCGGCGGCCCGTATCGATCGGGGCGTGGGCCGGGCGGCGCTCGGCGCCGAATCGCGAGGGAGCCGGCCGGTGCTCCGTGGCTATCGCCGAGCGCCTGGCGGCCGCGCGGCTCGGCCGTCGCGCGGCCGCGAGGGTGGAGCGGGCGGGAGCGGGCTCGGGGCGGTCCTCGGTTGCGTCGAGCACGTAGGAGTGGCTCTCGCCCCAGGGCGTGTTCGTCACATGCGCGACGACGGCCTCGACCTGGCCCGAGTCGCGCCCGAAGCACCAGTAGAAGCTGACGGGGTTGAAGTTGTGCCCGAAGCAGCGCAGGTGTGTGAGCAGCGCGATCGGGCCGCCCGGCCGCCGGCCGGTGCGCTCGGCCACGAGCTCGCGCACCGACTCGGCGAGCGCGCGATCCGGCTCACCGAGGTGGTCGGCGCGCCGGAACCACGCCAGCGCGGGCCGTCGCGCCGAGCACAGCAACCCGCCCTCGAGCGCGGCGGGCAGCTCGTCCAGGTCGAGATAGGCCATGAACAGGGGGTGGCGGAACTCGTACTCGAGGTCCCCGTCGGTCCCGGCGAGGCGGCGGTGGCGCACCGAGCCCTCGTAGAGCGCGCTCCTCACAGCGTCGCTCCGAACGGCGCGCAGGCAGCGAGGGCGCTTCGCACGCCGTCCTCGTGAAAGCCCCATCCCCAGTAGGCGCCGCAGTAGTGCGTGCGCTGCTCGAGGCCGCTGATCTCCGCGTGCGACGCCTGCGCTGCGACCCCGTCCTGGGTGAAGACCGGGTGCTCGTAGGAGATCGTGCGGATGATCTTGCTCGGATCGATCGCCTCCGTGCGGTTGAGCGTGACGCAGAAGTCACGGTCGGCGCGCAGGCGCTGCAGACGGTTCATCCAGTAAGTGACGGTCGAGACCGGCTTCGGTTCGGCCAGCAGATGGAAGTTCCAGGCCGAGCGCGCCCACCGCCGCCGCGGCAGCAGGCGTGCGTCGGTGTGCAGCACCGCCTCGTTCCGGCGGTAGGGGATCGCGCCCAGCAGGCGCCGCTCGCGCTCGCTGGGGTCGGCCAGCATCCGCAGCGCCTGGTCGGAGTGGGTCGCGATCACAACGTGGTCGAAGCGCCGGTCTTCGCGCCCGTCACGACCTTCGGAGACGACGGTCACGTGGCTGTCCTCGCGCGTGATGGAGCGCACGGGTGAGCCGAGCCGGATGTTCTCGCGGTAGGACGCCGTCAGCTCTTCGACGTAGCGCGCCGAGCCACCCGCGATCGTCGACCAGCGCGGCCGGTCGCGGAACCCGAGCATGCCGTGGTTGGCGAAGAACTCGGCCAGGAAGCGGACCGGGAAGCTGTGCATCTGCGACGGGTCGGCCGACCAGACCGCGGATGCCTGAGGGACGATCAGGCGCTCGACGAAATGGCGCGAGAAGCTGTGCCGAACGACGAAGTCGGCGAGCGAGTCCGCCTCTCCCGCCGTGCCGCCTTCCAGCAGCCGGCGCAGCTCGCGGTTGAACCTCAGCAGCTCGAGGATCATGCGCTGGAAGCTCAGGCTCACGAGGTTGCGCGGCTGGCAGAAGAGTCCATGGGGCGTGCCGGAGTACTCGAAGTCCTCGTCCTCGCCCTTGACGGCGAAGCTCATGTTCGTGGCCTGCCGGGCCACGCCGAGGCGGTCTAGCAGCCGCGTGAACAGCGGGTAGTTGCGGTCGTTCATCACGATGAACCCGGTGTCGACATGGTGGGTCTCGTACTCGGTGTCCACGCGGATCGTGTTCGTGTGGCCGCCCGCGTAGGCGCCCGCCTCGTAGACGACGATCTCGTGGCGGCTGTGCAGCAGGTGCGCGGCGACGAGCCCGGAGACGCCCGCTCCGACGATCGCGATCTTCATCTTCGCCCCCGCAGTCCTCGTGTGATCGACCTCATCGCACCTTCTACGTGCCCGCTCGCGCAGCGGATCATCGCGCGCGCGGGGAGGATTGCGAGGCGGAGGTGTCGAATCAGACCGCCGTGAAGCGCACTGCGACCAAGACACCCGAGGCGGCGCCTGTCAACGGCACCTCCGAGCACCAAAGTCTCTCCAAGTACATCCAGGCCCGCTTCGACGAGTGCTCACGCTCCCAGAAGGACGTGGCGCAGTACATCGTCGACCACCTCGACGAGGCGGCGTTCCAGACGGCCGAGGAGCTGGCCCGCCGCGCGAACACGTCCAGCTCCACCGTCGTGCGCTTCTCGCAGGCGCTCGGCTTCGAGGGCTTCCCCGAGCTGCAGGCGGCCGCGCGCGAGGAATACCGGCGCGTCCATGCGAAGACCACCAAGGAGGCGTCCTCCAACGGCTCGACGCCGCTGTTCTCGCTGGATCAGAACGAGTTCGAGTCGGCGCTCGCGGCCGACCACCTCAACGTCGAGGAGACC
>JASLHP010000344.1 GCA_030149625.1 Solirubrobacteraceae bacterium | reverse complement strand
TTGGGGGGTCGTCCAATGGCAGGACATCAGGTTTTGGTCCTGAGAATCGGGGTTCGAGTCCCTGCCCCCCAGCTGCGTGGACGCGCTCACAGAGAAAGCGACCAGCGTCCACTGGAATACCATTGCCCATGTGAGCGCGCCCACCGTTGTGATCCTTGCTGCGGGCCAGGGGACGCGCATGCGCTCGACGACACCGAAGGTGCTGCACGAGCTGTGCGGGTTGGCGATGGTGCTATGGCCTGTGCGCGCGGCGCTGGAGGCCGGCGCGGGCAGGGTCGTGGTGGTGGACTCGCCCGCGCGGGCGCTCCAGGCGCTGCTGCCGGATGGCGTCGAGCTGGCGGTGCAGGAGCGGCCGGACGGCACGGGCGGCGCGGTGCGCGCGGCGATGGAGATGCTCTCCTCGGCGGACGGGCCGGCGCTGGAGCCGACGGCGCCGGTGGTGGTGCTGAGCGGGGACGTGCCGTTGGTGAGCGCGGCCGCGATCGGCGAGCTGCTCGAGGCGCATGCCACGCTCCGCGCGGCGGCGACGATGGCGACGACGGTGCTCGAGGATGCGACCGGCTACGGGCGAGTGGTGCGCGACTCGCGCGGCGCGGTGCTGCGCGTGGTGGAGACGAAGGAGCGCGGTGACTCGACGCAGGCCGAGCGCGAGATCCGCGAGGTGAACACGGGCATCTTCGCATTCGGGGCGCGAGCGCTGGCAGACAGGCTGCAGCGCCTGAGTGCGGACAACGCGCAGGGCGAGCTGTATCTGCCGCAGGTGCTCGACCTGCTGCGGGCGGACGGCGAGACGGTGGTCGCACACGCCGTGGAGGACGAACGGCTGGTGCTGGGGGTCAACGACCGCGAGGCGCTGGCGCGAGTGCGGACGCTGGCACAGGCGACGATCCACGAGCGGCACATGCGTGCCGGCGTCGGCATCGTGGACCCGGCGGCGACCGTGATCGACGTCGATGTGCAGATCGGTCAGGACACACTGATCGAGCCGTTTACGACGATCAAGGGCGCGACGCGCATCGGTCGAGGGTGCACCGTGCGCCACTCCTATCTCGTCGACTGCGTGCTCGAGGACGGCGTCACGGTGGGCCCGTTCGGATACCTGCGCCCGGGAACCGTGCTGCGTGCGGGCAGCAAGGTGGGCACGTTCGTGGAGGTGAAGAACTCCGACATCGGAGCGGGCGCGCGCATCCCGCACCTGTCCTACATCGGCGACGCGGACGTGGGCGAGCGCACGAACCTCGGCGCGGCGACGATCACGGCGAACTACGATGGCCGCGCGAAGCACCGCACGAACGTCGGCGCGGGCGTGCGCACCGGCGTGGACACGACGCTGGTGGCGCCGGTGCGTGTCGGCGACGAGGCGTACACGGGTGCGGGATCGGTGATCACGGACGACGTGCCGGCCGGTGCGCTCGGCATCGCGCGGGCGCGCCAGACGAACGTGGAGGGCTACGCCGATCGCGAGCATGACTGATCGCAAGCGGACGTTTACACTGCGTGATGAGATGAGTGCGATCGACACGCGCACCGAGTACTCGCGGGCGAGCCTGCCGATCGACTACAACAAGCGGCTGATGTTGTTCAGCGGGCGCGCGAACCCGCAGCTTGCGATCGACATCGCGGACAAGCTCGGCGTGGACCTCGGGCCGGTCGAGCTGAAGACATTCTCGGGCGGCGAGGTGTACTGCCGCTACGAGGACTCGATCCGCGGGGCCGACGTGTTCATCGTTCAGTCCACGTGCAGCAACCCGCGCACGGGAGTCACGGCGAACGACTCGCTGATGGAGCTGCTGTTCATGATCGATGCGGCCGTCGGCGCCTCCGCGCACCGCGTGATCGCGGTCACGCCATGGTTCGGCTACTCCCGCCAAGACAAGAAGTCGGCGCCACGCGAGCCTATCTCGGCACGCCTGGTGGCGCGCATGCTCGAGGCGGCGGGCGCGGACCGGGTGCTGACGATGGACCTGCACGCGGGCCAGATCCAGGGCTTCTTCCAGAAGCCGGTGGATCACATGACTGCGCTGTTCATGCTCACGCAATACTTCGCCGACCTCGGCCTGCCGGACCTCGTGGTGGTCGCGCCGGACGCCGGCAGGGTGAAGCTGAACAAGAACTTCGCATCGAAGATCGGCGCCGAGCTTGCGATCCTCGACAAGGAGCGCCCCGCTCAGCAGGTCGCGGAGATCGGCTATGTGATCGGTGACGTCAAAGGCCGCACGGCGGTGATCGTCGACGACATGATCGATACTGCGGGTACGCTCAAGGCGGCCGCGAAAACGGTCATGGAGGAAGGCGCCGAGCGCGTCTACGCAGCGGCCACGCACGCGGTGTTCTCGGGTGACGCGTTCGACAACCTCGCCGAGTCCGGCCTCGAGCAGATCGTCGTGACGGACACGATTCCGATCGGCGCCGACCGCCCGGACAACGTGCGCGTGCTGCCGTGCGCGGAGCTGCTCGCCGACTCGATCCGCCGTATCTTCGTCGACGACTCGGTCAGCGAGGTGTTCGGCGGCGAGAATCAGTTGTTCTAGATGCCCGCGGCCGCGGACGCGCGCGGCCCGCGCACCTGGTGGCGCGGCCTGGCGCCACGCCACCGTCGTCTGCTGCGCGCGCTGCTCGCCGTCTGCGTCGTCGCGGTGCTGCTCGTGGGGGCTCTGCTCGCACGTTTCCTGAGCGTCGAGAACGCTGAACGCACCGACGTCGTGGCACTGCTGCAGGCAGAGGCGACGGGCAGTCTCGCGGGCATGCTCGGAGGGCTCGACGGCTGCCGCGAGAGCCCGTCGTGTCTGGCGGTCGCGAAGACCGATGCGAGCAACCCGCGCCTGCGTCGGACCGGGGCGATCAAGCTGCTTCAGCTCGAATCTCCAACCGCGTACGCGTGGTCCGGCGCGACCGGCAAGACGCGCGTGGCGTGGGCCGCGATCGGCACGCCGCCGGTGGTGCAGTGCGTCGAGGTGCGCCGCACCGGCGACTTCCTCGCGGGCATCCACGTGCACCTGCTTGCGATCAGTGCGCCGATCGCCGGCGAAGGCAGATGCACGAAGCCGTCGAGGCTCGAACGCGAAGAAGAAGAAGAAACGCCGGCGGCCGAACGATAAGCGGCCTCGCCCGAGGCGCGGCGAACGACAAGCGGCCTCGCCCGAGGCGCGGCGAACGACAAGCGGCCTTGCCCGAGGCGCGGCGAACGATAAGCGGCCTCGCCCGAGGCGCGGCGAACGACAAGCGGCCTTGCCCGAGGCGCGGCCGTTGCTACAGTCTGCAGTCGCCCATGGCCGACACGACCACCAAGCTAAACGTCACGAGCCGCGCCGCCGCCGGTTCGCGCGCGGTGCGCCGCCTGCGCCGCAGCGGACGCGTGCCGGGAGTGCTCTACGGCGGTAGCGACGAGCCACTTGGCTTCGACGCGGACGAGCGCGAGCTGCGTCATGCGCTCGCTGGCGCGGGCGCGGTGCTCGACCTGAGCGTGGACGGCAAGAAAGCGACACCGGTGGTCCTCAAGGAGGCGCAGCGTCACCCGGTGCGAGGCGAGACGATCCACGTGGACCTGCTGCGCGTGAACCTCGACGAGGCGATCGGCGCTGTTGTGCCGCTGGAGCTCGTGGGGATCGACGACTCGCCGGGCGTCAAGCAGGGCGGGGTGCTCGAGCAGATCACGCGCGAGCTGAACGTCGAAGCGCTGCCGACGGCGATCCCCGAGTCGATCGTGCACGACGTTAGCGAGCTGCAGATCGGCGAGACGATTCTGCTTGGCGCGCTGAGAGCGCCGGAGGGTGTGACGTTGACGGATGACCTCGAGGAAACCGTCGTCGCGACGCTGTCACCGCCGCGGCTGCAGAGTGACGCCGCCGACGAGATCGAAGCTGAGACCGGCGTCGTGGGTGAGGACAGCGCGCAGGACAGCGGCGACGGCGGCTCCGAGGACTCCTCAGGCGGGGAGTAGCAGCCCCTGCGACGCCCGTTCGGCGGTGGCGGAGGCGGACCTGTCGACTGGCTGATCGTCGGTCTGGGCAACCCCGGCCGCGAGTACGTGGGCACGCCGCACAACATCGGCTTCGCGGTGGCGGAGGAGCTCGTCGAGCGCTGGGGGCTGGGTCGCGCAAAGGACCGCTTTCGTGGGCGCCTCGTCGAAGGCCGCGCGCATGCGGGCGCACCAGGCGAGTTGCTCGGCACGGGCACGCGAGAGCGCCGGCCGGCGCCGCGTGTGGCTGTGCTGTGCCCGCAGACCTACATGAACGACGCGGGGCGCTCGGTTGGCCCCGCGCGCGGCGCGTTCGGGCTGCCGCTGGAGCGCGTGCTGGTGGTGCACGACGAGATCGACCTGCCGTTCGGCGACGTGCGCACGCGCCTCGGTGGCGGGCTGGCGGGCCATAACGGGCTGAAGTCGCTCAAGCGCGAGCTGGGCGGCGCGGATTTCATGCGCGTGCGCGTCGGCGTCGGGCGTCCCGACTCGACCGACCCCGAGGTCGTCTCGGCTCACGTGCTGGGCCGCTTCCGCGAGAGTCCTGCGCAGATCGCCGAGCTCCTCGAGCGTGCGGTCGAGCACGTCGAGCGTGTGGTGCTCGACGTGCCGGCAGACGGCGACGGCGCGCCGCATGGCGGGTCTGCGGCGCCCGGAGCGGGGTCGTGACGGTGAGTGCCGTGGCGGGATCGCTGCGTACGCTGCTGGGTCTTGCGCAGGGCGAGGAGACGACGCTGCGCCTGGCGCGCGAGGGCGGACACGCGTTCGTGTCCGCTTCGCTGCGCGCATATGTGATCGCGGCGCTCGCCGAGATCGACGCCGACACGCGCGCGCGTCCGACGATCGTGGTCGTCGGCGACGACCGCGCCGCGCGCGACATGGCCGGGGACCTCGGCGCCTGGCTCGCGCCGCGGCGCGTGCGCTATTACCCCTCGCGCGGCGTCGCGTACGAGTCGCACCTGGCGCCGCCCGCGCACCTCGTGGGGCTGCGCGTGGCCGCGCTCGACGCGCTGCTCGGCGCCAGCGGCGCGGGCGCCGACGCCGCGGGCGTCGCCGGAGAGCGAGAGGCGCCGGTCGTGGTGGTGAGCGCGGTGGCGCTGTCGGAGAAGGTGCCCGACCCGCAGCTGCGCCCGCACTCGTTCACGCTGCGCGTTGGCGAGCTGTTGGACCTCGACGAGTGCGCGGCGGAGCTGGTGAGCGCGGGCTACGAACGCGCCGACCAAGTGGAGGAGCGCGGCCAGTTCGCGCTGCGCGGCGGTCTTCTGGACGTGTTCCCCGCGACGGAGGAGCGTGCTGTACGGGTGGACATGTTCGACGTGGAGATCGAGTCGCTGCGCTGGTTCTCGACGTTTACGCAGCGCTCGTTGGGCGACGCCGAGGAAGTCGAGATCGCGCCGGCGGCGGAGCTCGCGCTGGAGCATCGCGAGCTGGCGGAGCTCGCCGCCGAACAGCTGCCGAGCAGGCCGCTGGCGGGTGCGGGCATCGGGCGCGAGGTGGGCGCGGAGGACAGCGGCGGAGGCGCGGACGGCGAGGAGGAGCGTCCGGACATCGCGGAGCTCTTGCCGGTGGATCGCTTCGGCGCGTTGCTGGACCTGGTGGGCGCTGACACGCAGCTGGTGGTGGCCGCGGAGGAGGACCTCGAGCCTGTCCTGGGCGACCTGTGGAGCGACGTGTGCGCGGCGTTCGGCGACGACGGCGCGCACCACCTGTACGTGAGCCCGCGGAGCATCGGCACGACGCTCGCCGAGCGCGCGCGGATCTGGCTCTCAGGGCTCTCGAGCGGACAGGACATCGAGCTGCGCGCACAGTCGGCTGACAGCGCCGCACGCTCGCTGGCTGAAGCCGAGCCGGAGCTCGAGAAGCTCGTGCGCTCGGGCTACCGGACTGTCGTGGCGTTCCCGCGTCGGGGCGAGGGCGAGCGCGCGGCGTACAACCTGGGGCGCCTGAAAGCGACGTGGCTCGGCGACGGAGCGGGCGGCGCCGACGGCGGCGCCTCGATCGGGTTTCAGCCGCTGGAGCCGTCGCTGCGCTTCGCGACGGCATCGCTGCGCGAGGGTTTCGTGGCGCCGCAGCTGAAGCTGGCGGTATTCCCGGAGCACCGGCTGCTGCGCAGGCGCGCGGGACGCGGCGCTGGGCCCGCGGGCGCCGGCCGCCACGGCGCGGGAGGCGGGGATTCGATCTCGCGCCGCGGCGCGCTGCGCTCGTTCACGGAACTGCGGACGGGCGACATCGTGGTGCACGAGGACCACGGCGTCGCGCGCTTCGCCGGCTTTGAGACGCGCACCGTCGCGGAGGTGACGCGCGACTACCTGTACCTGGAATATCAGGGCGACGACCGCGTGTTCGTGCCGACGGATCAGCTCGCGAAGATCTCGCGTTACGTGGGCGCCGGCGCGGGCTCGCATCCGCCGCTGTCAAAGCTCGGCGGCACGCGCTGGGAGACGATGAAGGCGCGTGCGCGGCGTGCGGCGCAGGAGCTTGCGGGCGAGCTGCTGAGCCTGTATGCGGAGCGCAGACGACGCAGCGGCCACGCGTTCGGGCCGGACTCGGACTGGCAGCGCGAGTTCGAGGAGCGTTTTCCGTTCACGGAGACGCCTGACCAGCGCGACGCGATCGAGCTGGTCAAGGCCGACATGGAAGCGCCGCGGCCGATGGACCGGCTGATCTGCGGCGACGTCGGCTACGGCAAGACCGAGGTGGCGCTGCGCGCTGCGTTCAAGTCCGCCGCCGAGGGCAAGCAGGTGCTGATGCTGGTGCCGACGACGATCCTCGCGCAACAGCACTACGGCACCTTCGCGGAGCGCCTCGCCGACTACCCGTTCACGCTCGAGCACGTATCCCGGTTCCGCACGCCGGCGGAGCAGAAGGAGGCGATCAAGGGCTTCGCGGAGGGTCGCATCGACATCCTCGTGGGTACGCACCGCGTGCTCTCGCGCGACGTGCGCGCGAAGGACCTCGGCCTTCTGATCGTCGACGAGGAGCAGCGCTTCGGCGTCAAGCAGAAGGAGCTGCTGCGCCAGATGAAGCTGAAGGTCGACGTGATCGCGATGTCGGCCACGCCGATCCCGCGCACGCTGCAGATGTCGCTCGCGGGGCTGCGCGACATCTCGGTGATCGAGACGCCGCCGGAGGGCCGGCGTCCGGTGCGGACGTTCGTGGGCGAGTACGAGGAGGAGCTCGTCAAGCGCGCGATCGTGCGTGAGCACGCACGCGGTGGGCAGGCGTTCTTCATGCACAATCGCGTGGAGTCGATCGACGAGACGGCGGAGCGACTGCGCGCGTTGTGCCCGGGCGTGCGGGTCGCGGTGGCGCACGGGCAGATGGGCGAGGGCGAGCTCGAGGAAGTGATGATGGACTACCTGCGCGGCGGCGCGGACGTGCTCGTGTGCACGTCGATCATCGAGTCGGGCATCGACATCCCGCAGGCGAATACGCTGATCGTGGAGCACGCGGACGCGTTCGGGCTCGCGCAGCTCTACCAGATCCGTGGTCGTGTCGGCCGCAGCCGCGAGCGCGCGTATGCCTACCTGCTGTACGACTCGGCGGCGGCGCTCACGCCCGAAGCCGCGCAGCGGCTGTCGGCGCTGTCGGATTACACGGAGCTGGGCTCGGGCTTCAAGATCGCGATGCGCGACCTCGAGATTCGCGGCGCGGGCAACCTGCTCGGCGATGAGCAGTCCGGGCACGTGGCGGCGCTCGGCTTCGAGCTGTACATGCAGATGCTCGACGAAGCGGTCGCGGCGGCGGAGCCCGAGCAGGAAGGCGAGCCGCTGCCGGAGCCAGTGCGTCTGGACGTGAACGTCGATGCGTACGTGCCGGCGGACTACGTGCCCTACGAGCAGGCCAAGATCGAGCTACACCGGCGGGTGGCGGGGGCGCTCGAGGTGGCGGACGTGGAGCGGCTGCGCGAGGAGCTCGGGGACCGCTTTGGGCCGCCGCCCGAGCCGGTCGAGAATCTACTGGCGCTACAGCGCGCGCGCATCAAGTTCGGCCAGGCCGGCGCGCGCACGGTGAGCTTCCATGGCGACCGCCTCGCGGTCGTGCCGATCGAGCTTGACTCGGTGCGCGCGCGACGCCTGCGCGAGGAGCTGCCCGAGGCGCTGTACGAATCTGGGCGCTCGCAGGTTTCGGTGCGCGTTCCGAAGGACGGGGCCGAGCGATTTCCGAGCGTTGTGCGAGCGGCGGACGCGCTCCTGGCGATCGTGCGCGAGGCCGCTTAGAAACTCGTTAAGCAACGTGCAGTTCTTTCCGCTAGAGTGCCCGCGTCGTGTCCAACAGACTTAGATTCGTCGCGGCGCTAGGCGCCGTTTTGTTTGCCCTCGTAGGCCTGTCCGCATGTGGCGGAGGGATCGCGGGCGACGCGGTCGTACAGGTGAACGGCACGCCGATCACGAAGACCGCGTTCGACCACTGGATGGGCATCGCGGCAGCTTCGAGCTCGAGCGGCAGCACGGAAAAGCCGGCCGTGCCGGAACCGCCCAACTACACGACGTGCATAGCCCACCTCGCCAAGACCTCGCCGAAACCGGCCAAAGGACAGAAAGCGCCGACCACGTCTGAGCTCAAGTCGGAGTGCGCGACGCAATACAAATCGCTGCAGAGCGAGGTCCTCGGCTTCCTGATCTCCTCGTCCTGGGTCACCGGAGAAGCGGCGGCTCTGGGCGTGAACTTGAGCGATGCCGAAGTCAAGAAGGAATTCACGAAAATCAAGACCACGCAATTCCCGAAAGCGGCAGAATTCGAAAAATTCCTGGCGAGCTCCGGGCAGACTGTGTCGGACCTGCTGCTGCGCGTGAAGCTGAACCTGCTCTCTCAGAAAATCCAGAAGAAGATCATCAAGGAGAAGAGCACCGTCACCGAAGCGCAGATTGCCAAGTACTACAACGAAAACAAGTCGAAATACGGCACTCCCGAAAAGCGCAACGTCAGGATCATCCTGACGAAGACCGAAGCGCAGGCCGCGAGCGCGAAGAAGGAAGTCGAATCGGGCAAGAGCTTCGCGAGCGTCGCCAAGAAGGACTCGATCGACCCGACGAGCAAGGCGAACGGCGGTCTGCTCAAGGAAGTCGTCAAAGGCGAGGAGGAGAAGGCGCTCGACACGGCGATCTTCTCGGC
Source organism: Solirubrobacteraceae bacterium (assembly GCA_030149625.1). The sequence continues at coordinate 3,562 of JASLHP010000344.1, read as the reverse complement.
CTCCAAGAACGTGCTCGGCGGGCCTGTCAAGACGCCCTTTGGCTACTACGTCTACGAAGTTCTGAGCAGCACAGCCGGCAAGCAGGAACCGCTGTCGAAGGTCAAGACGACGATCAAACAGCAGCTCATCTCCACGGGCGAGCAGTCAGCGCTCAGCAAGTTCGTGAAAGAATTCAAAAAGAAGTGGATGAGCAAAACGGAATGTCGCTCGGAATACATGGTCGCGGACTGCAAGGGCTACAAAGCGCCCAAGACCAGCGGCACCGCCAAATCCGTCGAATAGCCATAGCCGCGGCGCGCGTGAGCCAGCGTGGTGCACGGTGCCTGCGCAGCATCGAGCTCGCATGAGCACGATCGACCGAGTCAACGCCCGGCAGATTCTCGACAGCCGCGGCAATCCGACGGTCGAGGTCGAAGTCGAGCTGCGCTCAGGTGCGGATGGGCGCGCGGCGGTGCCCTCGGGCGCTTCCACCGGCGAGTTCGAGGCGACCGAGTTGCGCGACGGCGGCGAGTCGTGGGGTGGCAAGGGCGTCTCGCGCGCGGTCGCGAACGTGAACGGCGAGATCGCGCAGGCGATCGTCGGCCTGGATGCAGCCGGTCAGGAAGCGCTGGACCGGGCCTTGATCGAGCTCGACGGCACAACCAACAAGTCGCGCCTTGGCGCCAACGCGATCCTCGGCGTGTCGCTGGCGTCAGCGCACGCGCAGGCAGCCGAGCAGCGGCTGGCGCTGTGGCGCTACCTCGGCGGTGCGGACGCCTGCCTGTTGCCGGTGCCGATGATGAACGTGCTCAACGGCGGCGCGCACGCCGACAACAAGGTCGACTTCCAAGAGTTCATGGTCGTGCCGTGCGGCGCCAGCACGTTCTCCGAGTGCCTGCGCATGGGCGTCGAGGTGTTCAATGCGCTCAAGCGCACGCTGCACGCACGAGGGCTCGCGACCGCAGTGGGCGATGAGGGCGGCTTCGCGCCCGACCTCGGCTCCAACGAGGAGGCGCTCGAGATGCTCGTTGCCGGCATCGAGGCCGCGGGCTACCGACCCGGGGAGGATGTGGCGATTGCGCTCGACCCGGCCACGAGCGAGATCTTTCGCGACGGCGCTTACGTGCTCGAGCACGAGGGCCGCACGTTGGGCGCCGCAGAGCTCGCGGGCTATTGGGAGGACCTCGTGGCGCGCTATCCGATCGTGTCGATCGAGGACGGCATGGACGAGGAGGATTGGGACGGCTGGCGCACACTGACCGAGCGCTTGGGCGCGAGCACACAGCTTGTGGGAGATGACATCTTCGTGACGAACACCGAGCGGTTGCGCAGAGGCATCGAGGCCGGTGTCGCGAACTCGATCCTGATCAAGGTCAACCAGATCGGGACTCTGACGGAGACGCTGCAGGCGGTCGCGATGGCGCGTGAGGCGGGTTATACGGCGGTCATGAGCCATCGCTCCGGTGAGACGGAGGATGTGACGATCGCCGATCTCGCGGTTGCGACGGGGTGCGGACAGATCAAGACGGGCGCGCCGTCACGCTCGGACCGCGTGGCGAAGTACAACCAGCTGCTGCGCATCGAGGAGCAGCTGGGCTCCGCCGCGCGCTTCCCCGGGCGCGGCGCGTTTCGCGGCGCTTAGCGGCGGTCCGCGATCGCCGGCAGGATGTTCGCGGGCGGCCGCGAATCGGAGTAGGCATGCCGGCCGCCTCCGCAGCCCGCCCGGGCGCTCCACGTCGCGCCTCGCGGAATCGGCCGCTGCGAGCGTTCGGCGCGCGTGTGCGCTGGGACAGGCTGGGGCGCGTGGCGATGCTGGGCGTGCTGGTGGCGCTGCTCTACCTGTACGCGAGCGCTGGCGTGCACATGCTTTCGACCTGGCGCCAGTCGCGTCACGACAATGCCGCAGTGGCGAGCATGGAGCGAGAACACGGCGCGCTGGTTCGCCAGCGCGAAGGGCTGACGCGCGCGGGCACGTTGGAAACGGAGGCGCGCCAGTTGGGCATGATCAAGAGCGGCGAGCAAGCCTACGTGATCAGCGGCCTGCCGGACAACTGACGCTTGCGCGTGCCGGACGACTGACGCTTGCGCGCTTCACGCAGCGCCTTCAGCGACCCGAGCGTCGGCGGCGAGCGCGAGTCGTCCGAGTGGCGCTGCTAGCCTCGGCCACCGTGTCGTTCGAGACGGCGATCTACCAATGGCAGCAGGGTGAGCGCCGCCTGGCGTCGGCGCCGGCGGCGCGCCAGGCGCTGCTGGAGCGCGTGACGGATGCGCTGGTGGCTGAGCTGCGCAGGCGTCTCGGCGGCCGCTTCGCGACGCAGGAGCTCGTGAGCGTTTACGAAGCTGGCACCGAGTGGTGCCAGCAGATCGCCATGAAGCTGGCGCCGGAGGATCCATGGGCGTGGGAGGCGGGCATCGTGATCGACGCTGCCTTCGCGAGGTATCTGCGCGATGCCGCCGACTACGCGGGTGGCCGTAGGACGCTCACCGAGGCTTAGCGAGCTACTCGTCGTCGCCGCTGCGGCGGATGACGATGCGGTCCTCCTCGACTTCGACCTCCACGGGCCGGTGTCCGGCCCAGTGCTCGGCGTAGATGGGGTTCTCCTGGATTGCGGCATCGAGCCACAGGCCGTAACCCTCCTCGCCGTGGTCGAAGGTGCCCTCGAGTGGGCCGGTGCTGCGGGTCGCCGAGCGCCGGCCGCGTCCACCGCGGCGGCTGCGTTTGCGTGCGGGCGTGGCGGCACCGGGGTCATCGTCGTCGTTCTCGCCTGACTCGGCCTGCTGCTGGGCGCGCTCAGCAGCGACGCGCGCAGCCTCGGCTTCCGCGGCCTCGAGCTCGGCGGCGATCAGCGCGTCGTCCTCTGCGCGGAGATCGATCTCCTCGGGGTACTCGCCGGCGCCGCCATTGGTCTCGGGCGCATCGTCGTCGCTGACGAGCTCGTTCTGGCGCTTGAACTGCTCGATGTCGCGGACGGTGACCTCCAGCTGGTGGGCGACCCAGGCGTCGGTTCGCCCTTGCCGCACCCAGGCGCGGATCTGGTTGAGGTGCGGTCGCAGAGATTTACGGGGCATGAACGGTCCGGGAGACTAGCGCAAGCGCTTGCGCGGCGCTGCAGAGCGCGTACGACGCCCCGATCGTTGCGCTCAGCCGGGGACGTTTCAGAAATTTGTATCGCGTTCCCCCGGTCCTGCGACTATGCTTCGCGTTCCGGCGGTTTGGGGTTGCGCCGGGTCGCCAAACGGCAACGAGGAAGGTGCACCCAAAATGCTGGTTCTGACGCGCAAGTCCAACCAGAGCATCATGATCGGGGACGAGATCGAGGTTTCGGTGCTGTCGGTCATGGGCGAGAAGGTGCGCATCGGGATCCAGGCGCCGCAGCGGGTGCCGGTGTTCCGCAAGGAGATCTACCTCGAGATCCACCGCGAAGGCGGCAGCGCCCCGGCGGCGGCAGCAGCGGCGAAGGATGGCGGCGCGCCTGCACAGGACGGCGCGGGCGTGGACGAGTCGCTGCACGAACTCGGCGAGGGCTCCTAGCGCCGTCGCGCGCCCGCGGGTATTCGGCCGCGGGCTCTGGCTCTTAGGGA
>JASLHP010000268.1 GCA_030149625.1 Solirubrobacteraceae bacterium | reverse complement strand
CGAGCAAGTCCGGGGGAAACGCGAGCGCCGCGCCGTCGCTCACCAGCTCCGGGACGCGCGGCGACGGACGCGGCTCGAGCACGGGCGCGCGTTCCCATTCGCGCTCGCTCGGAGGCTTGCTCGCACGCGCCGGGATGCGACCGAGTAGTCCTGGAGCGGGGTCGGACACAGACGCGAGGCTAGCGAGCTTCGCGACAGCGTTCCGGCTCCTCCGGCGGCGCATGTGCAATAGTTAAGTCAATGCTTAAGCAACATGAGAAAGCCAGCGGCGATATCGACCTCGTCTTCCACGCGCTCGCCGACCCGAGCCGGCGGGCGATGGTGGACCGTCTCACGCGTGGGCCCGCGTCGGTCAGCGAGCTCGCACGCCCGCTCGCGATGTCGCTGCCCGCGGTCGTCCAGCACCTGCACGTGCTCGAGCACAGCGGGCTGGTGCGCTCGCGGAAGCTTGGGCGCGTGCGCACGTGCACCGTCGAGCCGATCGCCCTGCGCGCCGCCGAGCGTTGGATCGCCGAGCGGCGCACGTTCTGGGAGCAGAGCCTCGACCAGCTCGGCGAGTACCTCGCGCGCGAGCAGCGCTCGCGCCAGCAGGAGCCGCACGAGCGCGGCCGACGACAGAGCACGCACCAACCACGACAAGGGAGCGAGCAGTGAGCGACACCGACCCAGCCGCCGTCGAGCGGTCCATCACGCACTCGACGTTCGCGATCGAGCGCACCTACGAGGCCTCGCCCGTGCGCGTGTGGAGCGCCTGGGCGAATCCGCAGCAGAAGCTGGCGTGGTTCGGGCCCAAGGAGCTCAAGGGCGAGCACCAGCTGGAGTTCCGCGTCGGCGGGCACGAGCGCATGAGCGTACGCACGCCCGACGGTACGCTCTACCTGTTCGACTCGCGCTTCCGCGACATCGTCGAGCACCAGCGAATCGTGCACACCTACGAGATGTACCGAGACGACCAGCGCATGTCCGTATCCGTCGCCACCATCGAGCTCGAGCCCAGCGGCGAGGGCACCCGGCTCACGCTCACCGAGCAGGGCGTGTTTCTCGACGCGCTCGACACGCCCGCCGCGCGCGAGCATGGCACGCGCGAGATGCTCGAGACGCTCCGAGCGGCGCTGCGAGCCGCGCCGGAGTCCACGTGAGCGCGGCGAAGCAGGATCGCTCGCGCTGGGTCGCGCTGTACGTGCTGTGCGTCGGCATGCTGATGATCGTGCTCGACGTCACGATCGTCAACGTCGCGCTGCCGTCGATTCAGGACGATCTGCACTTCTCGACCTCGAGCCTCGCGTGGGTGGTCAACGCCTATCTGATCGCGTTCGGCGGGCTGCTGCTGCTCGCGGGACGCTTCGGCGATCTGATCGGACGACGGCGCATCTTCCTCGCGGGTGTCGGCCTGTTCACCGGCGCCTCGCTCGCGTGCGGCCTCGCCGACAGTCAGTCGCTCTTGATCGCCGCGCGCTTCGTGCAGGGCATCGGCGGCGCGATGACCTCCGCGGTGATCCTCGGCATGATCGTCACGATGTTCCCCGAGCCGCGCGAGCAGGCCAAGGCGATCGGCGTATACGCATTCGTCGCGTCCGCGGGCGGCTCCGTCGGCCTGCTCGCCGGCGGCATCATCACGCAGTCGATCGACTGGCACTGGATCTTCTTCGTCAACATCCCGATCGGCGTCGCCACCGCCGTGTTCGCCAGGCGCCTGCTCGAGCACGACACCGGCCTCGGCATCGGCGAGGGAGCCGACGTGCCAGGCGCGCTGCTGATCACCTCCGCGCTGATGCTCGGCGTCTACACGATCGTCAAGCCCGCCGCCGACGACGGCTGGGGGGCGACGCAGACACTCGCCCTCGGCGGTATCTCACTCGTGCTGCTGCTCGGCTTCCTAGCACGCGAGGCCACCGCGAGCAAACCGCTCGTGCCGCTGCGCATCTTCCGCTCGCGCAACGTCGCCACCGCCAACATCATCCAGGTGCTGTCCGTGGCCGGCATGTTCGGCGTGTTCTTCCTCGGTGCGCTGTACCTGCGCCGTGTGCTCGGCTACGACGCGCTCGACATCGGCCTCGCCTTCCTACCCGTCTCGCTCACCATGGGCACGCTTTCGATCCGATACTCGGAGCAGCTCGTGACGCGCTTCGGCGCCCGCAACATGCTCGTGCCCGGCCTCGCCCTGATCGGGCTCGCGCTGATCCTGTTGGCGCTGGCGCCCGTACACGGCAGCTATCTCGCGCACGTGCTGCCCTCGATGCTGCTGCTCGGCATCGGCGCCGGCGTGTGCTTTCCAGCGCTGATGAACGTGGCCATGTCGGGAGCCGGACCGCAGGACGCGGGCCTCGCATCCGGGCTCGTCAACACGACCGCCCAGGTCGGCGGCGCGCTCGGCCTCGCCGTGCTCGCCACGCTCTCGACGTCGCGTAGCACGCACTTGATCGCGCAGGGCCAGTCCACCAACGCCGCGCTCACGGGCGGCTACCACCTCGCCTTCTGGATCGCCGCCGCGCTCATCGGCGCCGCGATCGCCGTGGTGCCTTTGGTGGTGGGAGACGGCCAGGTCGCGCTCGCCGCGGTCGACAGCTCGATGGCCCAGGCTCAGGACTGAAGCGTCACGCGCCCGCGCGCGAGCCGCGCAGGAAGTGCGCGATCGCATCGGAGACCAGCTCGTCGACCTGTCCCAGATCGACCATGCCGCTCGTCACGAGCGCCGCGATACCTTGAATCGTCGCGAACAGCACGAGTCCGACGCGCTCTGGCTCGCCGGGTTCGATCGCGTGCTCGGCCTGACCCTGCTCGATCAGCGCGAGCAGCACCGAGAAGGCGCGATCGGCGAGCTCGTGCAGCGCCGCCGAGGACTCGCCGTGCTTGCTCGCGAACATCAGCGCGAGCAGCGCCGCGTCGCGCGTAGCGAAGTGGACGTAAGCGGTCGCGGTCGCCTGCAGCCTGCGCTGGAAATCTTCCCCTGCGCGGTCCACCGCGCCACTTAGTTCGGCGCCCAGGCGCACGAACCCATCCTCCGCGAGCGCGTCGAGCAGCGCCTGGCGATCCGGGAAGTGCCTGCGCGGCGCGCCGTGACTGACGCCGATCTCACGCGCGAGCCCACGCAGCGAGAGCTCCTGGACGCCGCGCTCGCGCACGATCCGCTCGGCCTGCTCGAGCAGCGCCGTGCGCAGGTTGCCGTGGTGGTAAGGGCGCTCCGGCGTGGGTCGCGCCGAGACGCGCGAGGACTCGGAGACGAGCGCGCGCTCAGACGCTGATCGACGCTCAGGCATGTCCGGGCAGCCTAAGGCACGAAGTAGTCGTTGACATCATTGTTGTCATAGTCTACATTGTTGCCCATGACTACTTCAAGCACCTCCTTTCTTCCCGACATGACCGGCCGCAACGTGATCGTCACAGGCGCCAACAGCGGCATCGGACGCGCCGCCGCGAGCGCGCTCGCCGGCGCGGGCGCGCGCGTCGTGCTCGCCGTACGCAACATCGACAAGGGCGAAGCCGCCGCCGCGAGCATGCCCGGGCAGACCGAGGTCAGCCAACTGGACCTCGCGAGCCTCGCGTCCGTGCGCGAATTCGCCGCCGCGTGGGACGATGAGCTCGACCTGCTGATCAACAACGCGGGCGTGATGGTGCCGCCGCTCGGCCGCACCGCCGAGGGCTTCGAGCTGCAGTTCGGCACCAACCACCTGGGGCACTTCGCGCTCACCAACCTGCTGCTCGAGCACATCAGCGGCCGCGTCGTGACCGTGTCCTCTGGCGCCCATCGCATCGGCAGCATCGACTTCGACGATCTCAACTGGGAACGCAAGCCCTACCGCGCGTCGCGCGCCTACGGTCAGTCCAAGCTCGCCAACCTGCTGTTCACCGCCGAGCTGCAGCGGCGCCTCACCGCCGCCGGCTCGCGCGTCCTCGCAACCGCCGCCCACCCGGGCTACGCCGCCACCAACCTGCAGTTCCACAGCGGCCGGCGCACACTCGACCTGCTCAGCATCGTCGGCAACCGATTGCTCGCCCAGGACGAGGAGGCCGGCGCGCTGCCGACGCTCTACGCGGCTGTCGCGGAGATGCCCGGCGGGAGCTTCGCCGGGCCCGACGGCCTGATGGAAATGCGCGGGAAGCCCAAGCGCGTGGGGCGCTCCCAGGCCGCGCGAGACACCACCGCGGCGCGCCGCCTGTGGGACGCCTCCGAGGAGCTCACGGGTGTGCGCTTCGCGCTCGGCGCTGGCGCCGCCGCATAGGAATGACCTGATCGCGAGCCGCCCCGCCGGCTGCGCTAGAGCTTCAGCACGAGCTTGCCCGTGTTCTCGCCGCGGAACAGCCGCAGCAGTGTGGGCGGGAAGTTCTCCAGGCCCTCCGCGACGTCCTCGCGCGAGATCAGCTTGCCCGCGGCGAGCCAGCCGGCCATCTCCTGCACGGCCTCGCCGTAGCGGGCCAGATAGTCGCCCATGGTGAAGCCGGTCATGCTCGCGTTGTTGACGAGCAGCGACATGTAGTTGGACGGCCCCCGCATCGGCGTCGTGTTGTTGTACTGGCTGATCGCCCCACAGATGACGACGCGGGCTCTGCGCGCGAGGTGCGCGAGCGCAGCATCGAGGATCTCGCCGCCGACGTTGTCGAAATAGATATCGATGCCGCGTTGGCAGTGCTCCGACAGCGCCGCGTCGAGGTTTCCGGCCTTGTAGTCGATCGTGGCGTCGAAGCCGAGGTCCTCGAGCAGGTGCCCGCACTTCTCCGGGCCGCCCGCGATGCCGACGACACGACAGCCCTTGATCTTCGCGATCTGCCCGACGAGCCCGCCGACCGCGCCCGCGGCGCCCGACACCACCACCGTCTCGCCCGCTTCGGGCCGGCCGATGTCGAGCAGGCCGAAGTACGCCGTCACGCCGGGCATGCCGAGCGTGCCCAGATACACCGGCAGCGGCGCGAGGCTCGGGTCGACTTTGAACACGCCTTTGCCGTTCGCGACGGCGTACTCCTGCACGCCCAAGAGGCCGCCCACGTGCGAGCCCACCGGCACGTCCGGGTCGTTCGATGCGAGCACCTCGCCGACCGCGAACGCGCGCATCACCTCGCCGATGCCCACCGGCGGGATGTAGGAGCGGCCCTCGTTCATCCAGCCGCGCATCGCCGGGTCGAGCGAGACGTATGCATTCCTCACGAGCACCTCGCCGTCGCCCGGCTCCGGCACCGGCTCCTCGACGTAGGACCAGTCGCTCGGCCGCGGCAGGCCGACCGGGCGCGCGGCCAAGCGGAACTGGTGGTTCACGGCATCCATCGCGTCACCTCTCCTCGTGCTGCGGATACGAAGTCGTGAGAGTATTGCGCCGCCACATCCACCGCCACGGACCAAGGAGCCACAAGATGCCCGAGATCGAGTTCCCCACGAGCGCCGGCAGCGCGCCCGGCTACCTGGCCGAGCCCGCCGCTGGGCACGGCAGCGGCGTGATCGTGCTGCAGGAGTGGTGGGGCTTGGACGAGCACATCCGCTCGATCTGCGACCGCCTTGCCGCCGAGGGCTTCTACGCGCTCGCCCCCGATCTGTATCGCGGCGAGACGACCACGCAGCCCAGCGAGGCCGAACAGAAGATGATGGCGTTGACGATGAGCGAGGTGGAGCAGGACATGTGCGGCGCCGCCGAGCACCTCGCCTCCCAGCCCGGCTTCGAAGGTCCCGGCGTCGGCGCCGTCGGCTTCTGCCTCGGCGGCGGCCTCGCCTTGTGGGCGGCCGCCACCTGCCCCAACATCGCCGCCGCGGTCACCTACTACTACGTGATGCCCCATGGCAAGCCCGACTTCAGCGCGATCAGCGGACCCGTGCTCGGCCACTTCGGCACGGCTGACGAATTCATCCCCACCGAGGAGGCCGACAAGCTCGAGACCGCACTCGAAGACGCAGGCGTCGAGACGACGTTCCACCGCTACGACGACGCCGGACACGCGTTCTTCAACGACACCAACCGCCTCGGCACCTACGACCACGACCTCGCCGAGCAGTCTTGGCAGCGCACCGTCGACTTCCTGCGCTCGGCGCTCGCCTCCTGAGCACCTCGAGTCAAGGCCGCCGAGCTCCGGGCTCTTCGCGGCGGGCGCCGGCGCTCGCCGGCGCCGGCGCGCTCGCGGCGGTCGTCCTGCTCGCTTTCACCGCCGGGCTCGCCGAGGCGCCTGCGCGCGTGGCGCTCAGCGCCGACGTCAGCCCGGCGCCGCAGCCCGGCACGTGGTCGGCGCCGGCCACGCTCAACCCGTGCCCGGCCGACACTGCCGTACAGGTCGTGTTCCCGAGCGACCGCCCCAGCCACGCGACCGGCGCCGGCGCGATCGTGTGGGGCGACTCGGCGCACTGCCCCGGTGGCGAAGGCGCGCGCGTGGCCGCGCTCGGCGCGAGC
>JASLHP010000249.1 GCA_030149625.1 Solirubrobacteraceae bacterium | reverse complement strand
CTCGGCAACGGCAAACCGGTGGTGCAGATGGCGCTCGTGGCAAAGCTGAGCGTGGCGCTGCTCGCCGTGCTGCTCGTGCTCAAGCCGCTCGTGACCGCGGCGTGCCTGGGCAGCGGCGCGCCAGGCGGGCTGTTCACGCCGACGCTCGCCTACGGCGTGCTGCTGGGCGGGCTGCTGGGTGAGGCCTGGACGCAGATCTGGCCGGGGACGCCGCTCGGCGCGTACGCGATCGTCGGCGGCGCGGCCGTTCTGGGCGCGTCGATGCAGGGCCCGCTCGCGGCCGTCGTGCTGTTGCTCGAGTTGACGCACCACGCGGATGCGCTGATGGTGCCGATCCTGATCGCGGTGGTCGAGGCGACGGTGCTCGCGCGCGTGCTGGGTACGCCGTCGATCTACTCGGCGCGGCTGTCCCCCGGCGTGGACGCACCGGACACCGAGACAATCGGAATCCCGCATAACCTGGGGGCATGACTCAGGAGCGCCGCCTCGTGCTGGCGGCTTGCGTGGGGTTCGCGCTGATACTGGCGGCAGGCGTCTCCGACTTCGTGCTCGACTCGTTCTGGGAGCACCACGCGCTGCTGACGTCGCTGGTGGCGAACGTGCTCGTGGTGGCGATCACGCTCGCGGTGATCAACGAGTTCGTCGAACGACGCGACCGGCGCCGCTGGAACCTGCTGGCGCAGAGCGTGCTGTTCGCTTTGACGCAGAGCGCGCGCGCGACGTGGAGCGGACTGGTGGAGGTGCTGCGACTCGGCGAGGTGCGCAGCGGCGCCGTGCAGCCGCTGCTGGAAGGCGCCGCGGTGGCGCGCGACAGCGAGCGTGTGTCCGCGGCGATCCGCAAGCTGCTGGCGGACGAACAACGCCGCGCGGTGCTGCAGCGCGTGACCGTGGACCAGGCCGACTACGCCTCGCAGGTGATCGCGCGGTGGGCCCCGGTGATGGTCAACGCGAGCCCATACGCGGCGGTGCTGAACCGCCATGTAGAGCTCGCGGGCAGGCTCGAGTGGCTGAGCAGCGTGCTCACGCACAACGAGCCGCCGGAGGGCCAGAGCGGGCGTGACCGTGTGCTGGTGCGCAGCAACGTGGCCAGCGAGCACGCGGAGGAGTTCGGTGGCGACGACTGGCTGCACGACCAGATCCTGGCCGTGATCAACCTCGCGACGGAGCTCGACTATCGCTCGCGCGAGCTCGCGTACGCGATCGTGCCGCTGAGCTGGTGGGCAACGCGCACGGCTGGTTTGGCGGGGCGCGAGGGCGAACCGCCGCAGCCGGCGTCAGCCGAGTGAGCCGGCGCCACGCGCTTTGCAGGGCTGTTTGCGAGCGTGCATAGCTGGTACTACTGCCATATGCCCCGCGCGATGTGGACGGGAACGATCGGCTTCGGGATGGTGACCGTGCCCGTCAAGCTGTACAGCGCAGTCGATCGCAAGACCGTGCGCTTCCACCAGCTGTCGGGCAAGACGGGAGTGCGCGTGGCGCAGAAGCGCGTTGACCCCTCGACCGGCGATGAGGTGCCCTACGCCGAGATCGTCAAGGGCTACGAGCTCGCCCCAGACCGCTACGTGGTGGTCGAGCCTGGCGAGCTGGAGACACTCGAGCCGAAGAAGACGAAGACGATCGAGATCGAGGAGTTCGTAGATCTCTCACAGATTGACCCCGTGTACTACGACCATCCGTACTATCTCGCGCCGGCCGCGGGCGGACTGAAGCCCTACAGGCTGCTGCTCGAGGCGATGCGCGAGACCGGCAAGGTGGCGATCGCGCGCGTCGTGATCCGCTCCAAGGAGCAGCTCGTGGCCGTGCGTCCGATGGGCGACGCGCTGGGGATGGCGACGATGCTGTTCGCCGACGAAGTGCTCTCGCCCGATCGCCTCGACGAGATCGCCGACGCGGCGGAAGTGACGACGACCAAGCGCGAGCTCGATATCGCCAAGCAGCTCGTGGACTCGCTCTCAGCCGCCTTCGAGCCGAGCGCCTTCCGCGACACCTACCGCGAGCAGGTGCTCGAGCTGATCGAGCGCAAGGCTCAGGGCAAGGCGATCGCGGTGCAGCCGGCGAGCGAAGAGGTCGCGGAGCCGGCGCCCGACCTGATGAGCGCGCTCAAGGCGAGCCTCGACGCGGCACGCGCGCGCGAAGGCCGCGGCGCGGCGGCGCAAGGAATCGGCACGGATGCCGGCGCGAAACCGCGCAAAGTCGCGAAGCAGTCGCCAGCCAAGAAAGCCGTCGTCGCGAAGGCCACGACAAAGCAGCCGACCGGCAAGCAGCCCGCTGGCAAGCAAGCCGCCGCCAAGCAGCAGACCGGCAAGAAACCTGCCGCCAAGCGGTAGGTGCCCGATCGCCTGAAGCGCTACGGCGCCAAACGCGACTTCACGGTTACGCCCGAGCCGCGCGGGGGCACGACCGGCGCCGGCGAGCAGCCGCGGTTCGTGATCCACGAGCACCATGCGACGCGGCTGCACTGGGATCTGCGTCTGGAGCGTGATGGCACGCTCGCGTCGTGGGCGGTGCCGAAGGGTCTGCCGCCGGCGCCGGGCGAAAACCACCTGGCGGTGGCCGTGGAGGACCACCCGCTCGAGTACCTCGAGTTCGAGGCGGAGATCCCGAAGGGCCAGTACGGCGCAGGCAGGATCACGATCTGGGACAGCGGCACCTACGAATGCCTGAAGTGGGAGCCCCGCAAGGTGGAGGTGGCGCTGCACGGCGCGCGCGTGGACGCGCGCTACGCGCTGTTCCCGATCGACGCGGACGAGCACCCGAAGAACTGGCTGATTCACCGCATGGACCCGCCGGCGGACCCCGACCGCGAAGCGATGCCGATGCGGATCACACCGATGCTCGCGCGCCCCGGCCCGTTGCCGGACGAGGACGGCGGCTGGGCGTACGAGGTGAAGTGGGACGGCGTACGCGCGATCGCGTACTCGCAACCCGGGGAGTTGCACCTGGAGAGCCGCAACCTCAAAGACATCAGCGGCAGCTACCCGGAGCTGTTCGCGCTGAACGCGGCACTGGGATCTCACAGCGCGGTGCTCGACGGCGAGATCGTCGCATTCGACAGCTCCGGCCGACCGAGCTTCGAGACGCTGCAACAGCGCATGCACGTGGAGTCACGCGCACAGGCGCGCAGGCTGGCGAAGGCTGCGCCCGTGACATATGTGATCTTCGACCTGCTGTGGCTCGACGGCCATTCGCTGATGCGCGAGCCCTACAGCGCACGACGCGAGCGGCTCGCGGCGCTGGCGTTGGACGGCCGCGGCTGGCAGACGCCCGATCACGTGGTGGGAGAAGGCAAGGCGCTGCTGGCGGCCGCGGCCGAGCAGCGCCTGGAGGGCGTCGTGGCAAAGCGCCTGGACTCGCTGTATCAGCCTGGAGCGCGCACGCACGAGTGGCTCAAGGTAAAGCGCGTGGCGCGCCAAGAGCTGGTCGTCGGGGGCTGGATGCCCGGCAAGGGCAAGCGCAGCGGCAGCATCGGCGCGCTGCTGGGAGGCGTGTACGGCCCCGACGGGCAGCTGCGCTACGTCGGCCGCGTGGGCAGCGGCTTCAGCGAGGACGAGCTACAGCGCCTGGGCCTGCTGATCGCGCCGCTCGCTCGACCCGACTCGCCGTTCACCAGTGGCGAGCGTCCGCCCGCGGGCGCTCATTTCTGCGAGCCCGAGCTCGTGGTCGAGGTCGAGTTCGCGAGCTGGACCACGAAGGGCAACCTGCGCGCCGCCATCTACAAGGGGCTGCGCGAGGACAAGTCGGCGGCGCAGGTCACGCGCGAGGACGAGCCCGCCCAGCAAGCGACGCGCGAGGACGAACCCGCCCAGCAAGCGACGCGCGAGGACGAGCCCGCCCAGCAAGCGACGCGCGAGGACGAACCCGCCCAGCAAGCGACGCGCGAGGACGTCGCGGAAGCGCGGACGGCTGAGAACCGCGAACTGAAGCTGTCGAACCTCGACAAGGTGATCTACCCCGAGACAGGGTTCACGAAGGGCGATCTGATCGCTTACTACAAGGCGATCGCGCCTGTGATGCTGGGCCACCTTGCCGGGCGCCCGCTGACGGTGACGCGCTGGCCGGACGGTGTGCACGCAAAGTCGTTCTTTCAGAAGCACGCGCCCGCGCACCGCCCCGAGTGGGTGCGCACGGCGACGCTGGCGAGCGCGAGCAAGCCGATCGACTACACGCTCGCGGACGACGTGCCGACGCTCGTGTGGCTCGCGAACCTGGCAGCGATCGAGCTGCACGTGCCGCTCGCGCGCGCAGCGACGATCGAGCGCCCGACGGCGCTCGTGTTCGACCTCGATCCTGGGGCACCGGCCACGATCGTCGAGTGCTGCCACGTGGCACTGCAGCTGCAGGGCATGTTCGAGCACCTCGGCCTCGAGAGCTATGCCAAGACATCCGGCTCGAAGGGTCTGCAGGTCTACGTGCCGCTGAACTCCACCGCGGTCACCTACGAGCGCACGAAGCCTTTCGCGAAGGCTGTCGCGGAGCTGCTCGAAGGCGCCGAAGCAGAGCTGATCGTCTCGCGCATGACGAAGACGCGGCGCACGGGCAAGGTGCTGATCGACTGGAGCCAGAACGACGCGAAGAAGACGACCGTGTGCGTGTACTCGCTGCGCGCGGGCGAGCGCCCGACCGCCTCGACGCCGCTGGACTGGGACGAGGTGCGCGCGGGGCGCGACACGAGCGACACGGCCAGCCTCGCGTTCACGGCCCGCGACGTGCTCGAGCGGGTGGCCGAGCGCGGCGACCTGTTCGCGCCGGTGCTCTCACTCGCGCAGGAACTGCCGCGGCTCTGAGCGCAGTCGAGGTCGAACGCGCTCGCATGGCTCTGCTCCGCGTCGGCCCTGTGGGCGAGCGGCGCTGTCGAGGCTACTCGAACTGCGGCGCGCTCCAACCCGGCAGCACGTCCGGCAAACCGTCGCTGACGCGATCGGGGAAACGCGCGGGGCGCTTCTCGAGGAACGCGGTGATGCCCTCGACGGCGTCCGCCGACTGGCCGCGAGCGACCATCCCGCGGGAGTCGGCACGATGGGCGAGCATCGGATGCTCGGCGCCGAGCATCGTCCACATCAGCTTGCGCGCGAGCGCGACGGAGACGGGAGCCGTGTTCTCGGCGATCTCGCGTGCGAGCCGGCGTGCGGCGTCGAGCAGCTCGTCCTGTGGATGGATGCTGCGCACGAGCCCGCCTTCGAGCGCCTCCTGCGCAGAGAACACGCGGCCCGTCGCAACCCACTCCATCGCGCGGCTGATCCCGACGACACGCGGCAGGAACCAGCTCGAGCACGCCTCCGGGATGATGCCGCGGCGCGCGAACACGAAGCCCATACGCGCGTCGTCAGCCGCCAGCCGAATGTCCATCGGCAGCGTCATCGTCGCGCCCACACCGACCGCCGGACCGTTGATCGCGGCGATCACCGGCTTCTTCGACTCGAAGATCCGCAGCGTGAGCTCGCCGCCGTTATCGCGCATCGCGCCGGCGACGGCGTCCCGCTTACGCGCGTCGAACGTGTCGCCGCCGCTCGTCAGATCCGCACCGGCGCAGAAGCCCCTTCCAGCCCCGGTCACGATGATCGCGCGCACGTCGTCGTCATCGTCAGCCTGATCGAACGCCGCACGCAGCTCCAAGCCCATCTGCTGCGTCCACGCGTTCAGGCGCTCCGGGCGGTTCAACGTGATCGTCATCACGCCGTCGGCCAGCTCGGTGGTGATCTGCTCGTAGTCCATGGCGCCGCGAGATCATATGCGCGCTCAACGGCCCGCGTCACCGCAGCATCCGGCGCACCGCGGCGGCGACGTCGCGCTCGAACCACGCCGGCGACCGGGAGCCGTGGGCCGCGGCGCGGCGCTAGAGCTCGGCGCTCGTGAGCTGGCGCTCGTACGGTCCGTTTCCGGTCAGGCACACCGCACCGCAGCGCGCCGCCAGCGCGAGCGCGTCCGCGAGCGCGAGACCCGCGCCGAGACCATAGGTGAGTCCCGCCGCAAACGAGTCGCCGCAGCCGTAGGAGTCCGCACGCGGGCCCGGCGGCGGTGCCGCCGCCCACCTGCCCGCCGCGCCGTCGCGACGCTGGTAGCGCCCGCCGCGATCGCCTTCCGTCCACACCACCAGCTCAGCCTCCTCGAGCGCCGGCGCCGCCTCGCGCAGCTCGATCTCGTCGTCGCCGCTAAGCACGAGCGCCTCCAGTGCCACGCCGCGGCCGAGCGCGTTGTGCGCACGCGGGCTCGCGACCAGCACGCGTGAGCGCGCACGCGCCAGCCGCAGCTCCGACTCGTCGCCCGCCGTGAAATACAGCGCGTCCAGCGCGTCCAGCTGATTCCATCGCTCCCGCGCTTGCCCGCGACGCGGCTCCAGGCCGCCCCGCGGTTCCAGCCGCGGACCGAACGTCGTGATCGTGCGCTCGCCCACGTCGTCCACCAACGTCACCGCTCTACGACTCGGCGCCCGCGCGACGGACGCGCGCACGTCCACGCCCAGCTCGCCCAGGCGCACGGCCGAGCGCAGGCCATACTCGTCGTCGCCCAGAACCG